>CAZBFS010000094.1:0-6638 GCA_964491215.1 uncultured Proteiniphilum sp. | reverse complement strand
CAGTGGCCATCATGAGCAAGGTGGAGTAAGGCAGGTGGAAATTGGTGATCAGGCTGTTGGTGAGACCAAACTCATAGGGTGGGAAGATGAACTTATTGGTCCACCCTTCCCTGGGTTTAATGTGACCGTCGGTGCTCACCGTTGTTTCCACGGCACGCAGTACAGATGTACCCACGGCACAGATGTTGTGACCCTCATCTTTTGATTTGTTCACCTGGCGGCAAAGATCGTCGGTGATGATCATCTGTTCGGATTCCATCTTGTGCTTGGTGAGATCTTCCACGTCGATCATGCGATAGGCACCCAGGCCATTGTGGAGGGTGAGAAAACCAAAATTGATATCCCTGATCTCCATCCGCTTCATCAACTCACGGCTGAAGTGAAGGCCGGCAGCGGGTGCCACGACGGCTCCCTCGCTACGGGCAAAGATATTCTGGTAGCGGTCCACATCCTCCGGTTCGGCACTCCGCTCCAGGTATTCCGGGATGGGTGTCTCGCCAATGGCAAAGAGTTGTTTCTTGAACTCATCATAGGGTCCGTCATAGAGAAACCTGAGGGTGCGGCCGCGAGAGGTGGTGTTGTCTATCACCTCAGCCACCAGCTCCTCATTTTCACCAAAGTAAAGCTTGTTACCGATACGTATTTTCCGTGCCGGGTTCACCAACACGTCCCACAGATGTTGGTCGGGATTGAGCTCCCTCAGCAGGAACACCTCAATCTTGGCACCTGTCTTCTCCTTGTTGCCAAAGAGTCTTGCAGGAAAGACCCGGGTGTCGTTGAAGATGAAAAAATCCTTGGCATGAAAGTAATCCAGCACATTCTTGAACACCTTGTGTTCCAGAGCGCCGGTTTTACGATTCAAAACCATCAACCGTGCTTCATCACGGTGTACCGGCGGATGCTTCGCGATGAGCTCCTCCGGCAGGTGAAATTTAAATTGCGAAAGTTTCATATGATATATCTACTATTTGCTATCTTTACCGGTAGTACCAATCTGTTGATCCAGATAATGGTCTACCTCTTCCATCGTCAGGCAGTCCGCCAGGGTCACCTCCCCCACCCGTGTACGGGTAAGAGCTGTCAGATGTGCCCCTGATTGTAATGCCTCACCGATGTCACGGGCCAATGCCCTGATGTAGGTACCTTTGCTGCAAACCACCCTAATGGTGATGTCGGGCAGGTTGCATGCCACCAGTTCGATACTATCTATAACCAATAATTTGGGTTTAAGTTCAATATCTTCATTCTTGCGGGCCAGTTCGTAGGCTCTCTTGCCATCCACCTTCACAGCTGAAAAGCGTGGGGGGATCTGCATGATCTCACCGGTAAAATGAGAGAGTGCCTCTTCCACCAACTCAGGAGTGATGTGATCGGTAGGATACACACCATCAACCTCTGTCTCGCGGTCGAATGAAGGGGTGGTCGCACCCAGGCGGATTGCTGCTACATACTCCTTCGTTTCGGCTTGCAATCGATCAATCTGTTTGGTCATCCTGCCGGTGCAGAGGGTCATCACACCGGTGGCCAGCGGATCGAGCGTGCCGGCATGACCCACTTTCAGTTTTTTGATGCCCAGTTTCTGACACAGCTTAGCCCGTACCACGCGTACCACACGGAAAGAGCTCCAATGCAATGGCTTGTCGATATATAAGATAGCACCCTCAATAAAATCCGTCATAGTGTTACATGCTTACGTTCACACCCGCCACGATCAGGATGAGCAGAATTCCTCCCACGATGATGCGATAGAACCCAAAGGCCCTGAAGCCATATCTGGTGAGGAAATCAATGAAAAAGCGGATGGCAACCATCGCCACGAGGAAAGCCACCACATTGCCTACGATCAGTAAGAGGATGTTATCGGAGAGCATGTCGAGTTGAATCGGATCCTTCATCAGCTGATAGAGCTTGTAACCCGCTGCGGCAGCCATGGTAGGCACCGCAAGAAAGAATGAGAACTCGGCAGCATTCTTGCGATTGAGCCCCGTACCCATACCCCCCACGATGGTAGCCATGGAACGGGATACGCCGGGGATCATGGCAATGCATTGGAAGAACCCTATCTTGAGTGCTCTCTGCCAGCTCATCGATTGGTCAGCTACAGGGCGGTTGAACCAGCGGTCTACATACAACATGAACACACCACCAATTACCAACATCACCGCCACTACGGTCACGCTTTCCAGCATGCTGTCAATCAGGTCGCCCATCAACAAGCCTATTACACCTGCCGGCAGTACGGCGATAAACAGCTTCCAGTAAAAATCATACTTGTGGAGAAAATTCTTTCCGGTGAGCAGCATCTTTTGTTTTGCGGAGAGTGCATCCATTTGCATCTCTTGCGGTCTCTCCACCCGGTTGAGCCGAAAGAAACGCTTCCAGTACAGGACCACAACAGAGAGAATCGCACCAAACTGAATGATCACGGTGTATGCTTTCACGAAATCGCTACTCTCCATGCCCAGCAGTGACTGAGTGATGATCATATGTCCCGTAGAGGAGACAGGGAGAAATTCGGTCAGTCCCTCCACGATGGCAATGATAATTGCTTCAATAAATGTCATGAAAATGATGTTTGTAGGGCGTCACTATTGGTTTTTATTCCTCTCTCTCTTCTCTTTTGATGGATAAAGAATTCCTACAATCATCAGGACAAAGCCCGAGAGGGCAACAACTGGTGCCACCCTTATCCTTCTCGCGCTGAATATATCCGGTTCAAAACCGCTCTCGGTGGTGGCAGGACCTGTCATCAGCAGGAATCCTGCAATGATTAGCAGGACCGCAATGCCGCAAATAATCAGGTTTGTTTTGCTTAACGCTAAGTTCTTCTGAGACATTTCTTTCGATATTTATACGTAATATAGCTGATCGGATCGCATCTTCACATATCTGTTCACGGCAAACGTAGTAGCCAGGGAGGAGATCAGAACCCCCATGAGGACAACCACCGTGAAGATGATTGCCAGGTCGGTAGTGGAGATGATGGGCTGTATTGTTGCATACTCCCTGTTGAAATAGCTGATCAGCCCCAGGATGATGCCGTCGGCAAGGATGCCGGCGATGATGCCGGTATAGATGTTGTTCACCACGAACGGTCTGCGGATGAAGCTGCTGGTAGCACCCACCAGCTTCATGGTGTGTATGATGAAACGCTTGGAGTAGACACTCAGCCGGATGGTATTGCGTATCAGCGTGAAAGAGATGAAGAGCAGAACCACGGCCAGCACGATCAATATCGTCATCACCTTCGACAGGTTGTTGTTGATCAGGTCGATCGCCTCCTGCTGGTAGAGCAGGTCGGTGACATTGCTCTCCTCACGGATCACCTTGTTGATCACTGCAATGCTATCGCTGTTCGCGTACTCGGAGTGGAGGAAGATCTCGATGCAGTCGAGTGCCGGGTTGTAGCCCAGCAGCTCTTCCGGGTCGTCACCCAGTTCTGTTATCAGTTGTTCTTTGGCCTCCTCCTTGCTGATGAAGCGTGACGACAGCACAAAGGGTTGTGAATCGAGTCGTCGGCGTATGTTGCTGATCTGTGCATCGGAGACGCCGGCTGAGAGCATCACGTTGAAGCTCATGTTCTCCTTCACCTGTTTCGAGAGGCTGTTGCCCATGAAGAGGATCAGCAGGGTGACACCCAACAGCACCAGCACCAGCGTGATGCTGATGGTGGAGGTGATCTTCGCATTCAAAAAACGGGCTGCAGATACTTTTTTCTTGTTCGACATAGGCGCTTCGATAAGCGAAAGGCGTGATTTGTGTAAAACAGTCTATTCCAAATTAAGTTGCAAAGTAATACAAAATCTTGCAGAATACAAGAGAGAAAGGGTTTTATTTTCAACCTTCATTCACCGGTTTGAGTCCCATCTCACCGGCTCGCGCCAGCATGAAACGGTAGGCGGCATCATGCTCGTTGGGTATCACCCCGTCAAGGATCGCATCTTTGATGGCTGTCTTCAGGATGCCAATCTCCCTTCCCTGTGAAAGGCCGAATATCTCCATGATCTCGTTGCCGTCCACCGGTGGCTGGAAGTTGCGCACCCGATCCTTCTCTTCAATCTCGCGTAGCTTGCGACGTACAATCTTGAAGTTGGTTATGAAGCGGCGCACCTTGACTGGATTCTTGGAGGTGATATCCGCCTCACAGAGTGTCATCAGGTCATCGATGTCGTCACCGGCATCGAACAGCAGGCGCCGCACGGCAGAGTCGGTAACCTCATCCTCCACCAGCTGCATGGGCCGCATATGGAGGGAGACCAGCTTTTGTACATACTTCATCTTTTCGTTCTGGGGCAGCTTCATCCTGCGGAAGAAATGAGGGATCATCTTCTCGCCTACGAAGTTGTGGTTGTGAAAGGTCCACCCCAGCTTGGGGTCCCACCGCTTTGTTACCGGCTTGGCGATGTCGTGTAGTAGTGCCCCCCAGCGCAGCCAGAGGTCGTCTGTTTCGAGGGCGATGTTGTCAAGCACGGAGAGCGTATGGTAGAAGTTGTCTTTGTGCTCTACCCCTTCTTTTGTTTCTGCACCTTTGAGGGCTGTCAGCTCTGGCAGGAGTATCTCAAGCATTCCTGTCTTTTCGAGCAGGATGAAACCAACCGATGGTTTGGGTGAGAGGATGATCTTGTTCAACTCGTCGGTCACCCGTTCCATGGAGACGATGGCGATGCGATCCCTGTTACGTGCAATGGCGTCGAATGTCACGGGATAGATGTCGAAACCCAGCTGTGCGGCAAAGCGTACTGCACGCATCATCCGCAGTGGATCGTCGCTGAAGGTGATGTCGGGGTCGAGCGGTGTGCGGATGATCAGATCCTCCAGGTCCTGCATGCCGTTAAAGGGGTCCAGCAGCTCCCCGAAACGGTCGCCGTTCAGGCAGAAAGCCATGGCGTTGATGGTGAAGTCGCGTCGTCGTTGGTCATCCTCCAGGGATCCGTCCTCCACGATGGGTTTGCGCGAGTCGCTCCGGTATGACTCCTTGCGGGCGCCCACAAACTCAATCTCATACTCTTTGTGTTTTATTTGAGCTGTCCCGAAGTTCTTGAAGAGTGTCAGGTGTGTCTCTCTTCCCAGCTTGCGGGCGACAGCTGATGCCAGGTCGGTTCCTTTGCCGATGGCCACCACGTCGATATCATTCGAGGGACGATAAAGGAAGAAGTCACGCACATAGCCGCCAATAAGGTAGCAATCCAGTTGCATCTCATCGGCAGTACGAGAGATCAGTCTGAGGAGGGGAGTATCAATATGTGCCTGTATCTCATCCCGGGAAATATTCATATTCAATGGACTCTTTTCATTTAAATCAGCTCCACAGCGCATTATCGTTTTGCAGGGCTGATGATCTGTTACGATTTGCAAAATTACAATAATTGTCTCTTAAAGCCATTTTTTATGCCGAATATATTTGTATTTTTGCCATTGAATTCGTTGCTAAGCAGGTTATTTTTTGTACGTTGATATATTTTCCCGATATGCGTAACACTTTTCACATGCTGTCACTCTGGTTGATGCTGCTCTTCATTTTCTCCTGCGGCGGAAGAGGTAGTGGTGCCAGGGCCTATATCACGGAAGCTCGCACAGCTTACGAAGAGGGAGATTACTCACTGGCCAAGTTGAAGATTGACAGCATAAAAATCCTGTTTCCTGAAGCTTTTGATGAGATTGATGACGGTTTCAAACTGATGCAGGAAATACGCATGGCCGAGAACCGACGCAACATCACTTATTGCGATTCCATGTTGCGCGAGAATTATGCAGTGCTGAACAAGATGCTTGCCGATTTTGATTATGTGAGAGACAACCGTTACCAGGAGTTTGGCGAGTATTGGCCCAAGATCTATCCTCACCGCTCATCACTCGAAAGGAACGGACTGCGTTCCGGTGTACGTGAGAAAGGGGCGCTGTTCATCGAGAGTGTGCTCTCCGGAAATGCTATACAACACAACCGGATCAGGGTCACCGCAGCTGACGACAGCTTTGTAGAAAGCGGTGTTGTCACTGCCGATGGTCTTAACTACCGGTTTAACACACTCAACAAGAACTATGAGATTGTACGCTACAGCGGCAATGACGAGAGAGGTGTGGCCGCTTACATCCACACTTACAGTGACAGTCCCCTCACTGTTCACTTTATTGGCAACCGGACTGTGAGAGTCCCTCTCACTGATGCCGCAATAAAAGGTATCAGCCGCTCATACGAGCTCTCCACCCTGCTGCTCGATATCGAACAGCTAAAATTCGAGAAGGAGCGCAGCGAGGTGCTGATCCGTTACCTGGAGAGTCGTTCCGACAGCCTGCGAATGGGTAACCATTGATTCTTGCGGAGAACCTTTCACAACCTCCCTACCCCCCTCCTTCTAACCTATTCATTACGAATTATATCACAAAAAGAGGCATTGTTTTTTTGTGATTCATGGATCAATATTCAAAAGATTGATTTACCTTTGCAATGAATTTTGGTGTTGCTCACTTCACACGGCTTCGAAGTGAACGATGAAAAGGGAATCAGGTGTAAATCCTGAACAGACCCGCTGCTGTAAGCTCCGCTTACGTGCTGAACAAAAACCTCAATTGCCACTGTCCACCAGGATGGGAAGGCGTTCAGACACGGGAGTAAGTCAGAAGACCTGCCAAAAACATGA
>CAZBFS010000093.1:0-6657 GCA_964491215.1 uncultured Proteiniphilum sp. | reverse complement strand
TGAACCTGAATTTTTCAGCATTTTGAAAAAATGAGGTTTTCAGAGCGGACTCATTCTTTATATTGCTTATTTACGCAAGCATACCAACTTTTTAAAGACCTTGTCACACTGCTATTATTGGGTAAATCAATTTGATACAACTTTTGATTTTGATCAAAATAGAATATACCTAAGATATAATCCTCATCGATATGAGTCATTTTCAAATTTCCATTTTCAGTGATATTATACACTATCTTGGTCTCAATATCTTCATGTGTAGAAGTTTCCGATAGTAAGATAAACTGAAATTCAGAATAATCGCTGTTAATTGTTCGTGTACTAAAAGTTTCGTCTTTATAAATATAAAATTTATTCCGCTATCTTCATAATTTGGGATACTGTCTTTTGAAAAGGACAGCAATAAACTCTTATAGTCAGTCTTTACATCGAGTGTTATTTCAGGGTCTTCAATTTCTATTACTATATCGCTTAAATTAGCATTTTTACAGTAAGTGAATAAAGAAGTGCAAATAATTGCAAGAACCAAAGCATTAATTAAATTTTTTATGATGATGATGTAATTATCTGATAGATTTTTCTCGTAACTATCCAAGTTGCATTAAGTAGCAATAATCAGCTTATTATTAAACCCTAAGATAAACTGAGAACAACAAGAAAACCGGCTAAAAAGCCGGTTTTCTTGTATAGGGTAGGAGTTCAGATCGTTTCATACCAAACGGACACATCGGTAAACTGCTGTTGCGGTGCCGTGTGAGGCATGTCCCGGAGAAACGCAGTTTGAAGCCAATAAACTTGGAGGTTTATCTTTTTCATGCTGCAGGCAAAATACTTCAGAGTTCAGATACTTCGATAAACATCTGAAACAGTGTTTGAAGCTGTTAGAGCTGTTCAGGGAAGTCACAATATCATTCGTTCGATAACATTCAATCGTTTGATATGTTTTTTCCGGACTGTGAAGCAGAATAGATACACAAACGTTTTTTGTTTACCTTCGCTTGACACAGGCGAACCTGTCTCCGGCGATGCACACAAGAAGCGTTTATCCGTGTAAGGGTATTCAGCCCCGAACATTCTTACCAACAGAAATCCTCGCGAACGAGAACGGCTGATGTAGTAGAACATCCTTTTTCCCGAAACCGGCCTGCCACTCTTCAACGACCATTTTATACCTGATTACATCTTCCCGGGCTTCATCTTTCCGGTGAGAGTTCCGAGAACCCGAAATTTGATATCCGTCTAATCTGGACGCAAAAGGGAATGAAATATCCGTTTTACCTTCACTTTCATTGTTCCATTACGCTTTATTCGTTGAAACCACTGTTGCCCTGAGGCACACAATGTGCAGAGGCAGCAGATACGTTCGTGTAGCAGAATTGTCATCCTGTGATGTGATAAAAAGCGGGAAGCCATTATCGCCATACACACGGAGCATGATCGGACAAGTCCGGCCTTCTCCTGAATGCAATCCTTCCGGTTGTGTACAAAATGTCAATGAACTCCTATAACTTTTGTTCCGTATTTTACGGATCTGTTTCGTTATCGTTGTTTGCAAATATAACAATAGTCGCTAAGAATAAGCAAATATTTTTGGGTGTTGTTGTGAACAACTTACGAACAGATTGTCAACAGGTTATGAACATTTTCGCAATGGCGCCCCCAGTGCGCAGTTCAGTCGTTAGCCCTTCGCCTCTCCGACTAATTCACTGGTGTGACGAGGTAACCTGCAGTCCCACGATCGAGAAGATCAGTGTGCTGAGGAAGAAGAGACGCCAGAGGGTGACCGGCTCACGGAAGACGAGGATGCCGAGCAGCACCGTACCGGCTGCCCCGATGCCGGCCCATACCGCATAGGCGGTACCGGTGGGGATGGGATTGCTGCCGCCCATTGATTTAAAAAGCAGAAACATGCTCAGGCTTACTGACAGGAGGAAGCTGAGGAGCCAGAATAATAACTCCCTGCCGGAGGAGTGCTGCATTTTTCCCAGGCTCATGGCAAACAGCGCCTCAAATAGTCCGCCAATAATCAGTATGATCCAGTTGATGTTCATTATTCAAATTCTTTCTGCCGATCTGCTCCGGCATCAGGTGTGCAAAGATAAGGTAAATTGAGGAATAGGGGTACCGTCACCCCATGGGTTTCCTACTCCTCCCAGCTGCGACGGATCAGACTACCCCGCTCCGGGTCGTTCTCGATGCGCAGGTGTGCCTCGATCTCCTGCTGCATCTCCTCCACGTGTGAGATCACCCCCACGATACGGTTCTCCCTGTGCAGTGTTTTAAGGGTGTCGAACACGATGTCGAGCGACTCCTTGTCGAGTGAGCCGAACCCCTCGTCGAGGAAGAAGAAGTTCTGACTGGAACGGGTGATCTGTTGGATGTTGTCGGCCAGAGCCAGTGCCAGTGAGAGCGACGCCTGGAAGGTCTGACCGCCGGAGAGGGTCTTGACGCTCCTCACCTTCCCCTCATTCATGAAGTCACGCACCTGAAAGTTATTGTCGGGAGTGATCTCCAGGCTCAGCTTCTGACGCGTGAGACGGAAGAAGCGGTCGTTGGCGGCGTTACAGAGATTCTGCAGATAAACGGTGGAGATCCAATTCACAAAACCACTCGCCTTGAAGAGCGACTTCATGGTCCGGATGTTCTCACCCCTTGCCTCCACCTTCACCTGGGCCTCCTTCAGCGTGGCCAGGCTTTGCATATTCTCCCGAAGTTGCTTGAGCAATAACCTCATCTCAATCTGTTGCTCTGTTTTTCTCGTCTCCTCTTCCCTGAGAGTGTTGATTTCACCTAACAGTTTCCCGTGTGCTTCTGCATCATACGTTCTTCCTCCGATCTCTTTCTGCAGCTGTTCGTAGGTGGATCTGCATCGCAGCAGCTGGTCACTGAAAGCGGCCAGTTTCTTCTTTTCTGTTTCCAGATCCATTGCCTCGGCGAGGATCTCGCTGACCTCGTTGAGGTCCCGAAATGATGTTTTTGCCAGCTCCTCGTCGATCTGTCTCTGCAGGCTCTCAATGGCTCTCTGCTCTTGCACCAGCTCCCTGTTGTTGATCTGCAACGCACTGCTCAGTGCATCTTTCTCACGCGTCAGTTTCTGCAGCAGATCGCTCTTCTCCTCATAGGTCTTCACTACCTGCCGGTACTCCTGCAACAGCTGCTGTCGCTCTTCGTCGATCTCTTCTATACTGGATTGCCCGTACTGTTCCGCCGAGATCATTTCGAGCTGCTCCCCGAGTGTGGCAAGTGTTGTCTCCTGTATCGTGAGTCCATTGCGTATCTGCTCCAGTGCCGAGCGATAGCGCTCTTTGCTGGTCTCCTCCTGCTCCAGCTGAGCAGTTGTTTTTAGGAGAGCCTCCTCCTGCTTCCTTAACTCTTCCTGTATCTCTTTCACCTCCAGGAAAGCGTTGTTCAGCACCTCTTCCTCACGATACTTCTCCCAGTGAAACTGCCCGGCGTGGTTTGTGATCTTTTGTTGCAGCCTTGTGCCTTTAGCGCTCCACTCATCCCGGTTGTCACCAGCCTGCTCCTGCCTGCTCTGGAGCAGCGTCATCTGTTTACTGAGCGATGCAAGGTGATTGAGTTGCTGTTCGAGCCTGTTTTTCTCATCCGCGATGCGTTGCAGCTGTTTTCCCTGATCGTCACTCCGATAGATCTCCGGATGGTGCGTGGATCCGCAGAGCGGGCAGGGGTGACCCTCTTCGAGCTCCCGGGCATAGCTTTTCAGCTGCTCTTTCACCAGCAGATGATGCTCCTCTTCTCTCAGCATCAGCTGTTGTGATTTCACCCTGTTGGATTCCTGCTCCAGGCAACCCTCCATTGCAGCATACCCGGCATCGGGAGGCAGCATCTCAAACAGCCGATCGGTGAGGAGTTGTGAGCGTTCCCGTTTCACCTCCTCCTCCTGATTCGCATATCTGTTTATCTCTTTTTGAACCTCTCCCAGTTGATTCAACAGATTTCTCTTTTCGTCATACCAGCTTCTGATGGCTGAGAGCAGTGTCAGGTCGGGCATATTGCTGCGCAGTACCTTGATCTGCTCCACGAGTCGCTGCTTCTCCGTTTTGAGATCTTCTGCCTGTTTCGTCACTTTATTCAGAAAGTCAGTTCCTGAAAGAAGACGTTGTTTCTCTTTGTCAATCTCTGCCGCGGCTGTTTTCATCCTGAGCAGAAGAGATAGATCTGCGGCCCTTTTATGCAGCTCATCCCGTTTATCATATGCCGGTTTGATATGCGTTAACAGCTTGCCGATCTCTTCAACGGCTGCCTCCATCTCTATCAGTCGATTCCTGTCATGCACGATTTGAATGCTTCTCTTCTCTTTTTCCCTGACTCTCTCCTCTAACAGATCAAGCCGATGTTTGAACCGATAGTGGCATTGTTCATATCGTGCAATGCTCTTTTCGAGGGAACGATAGGCGGGTTCCTGCTGCTCCAGCTCCTGAACCTCTTTCTCTGCGTCACCTCTTTTGCGCACCAACTCCTGCAAGTAACGTAGCTGCTCCTCTTTTTGCATCTGCTCCTCAAGCATGCTCTTCTGCAGTGCGATGCTCTCTTCCAGCTCCTTCAGTTCAGCCTGGTACTTTTCCACTTGTGCCTCGTCGATGCTGCCCAGTTGCTGCAGCTGTCCCTCCAGCTGGTGCTTCTGCTCGTTGTTTTTCGACTCCAGCGAGACCACCTTATAGAAAAACTCATACTTCTCCAGGTTGAAGAGCTCTTTCAGCATCTGGGTGCGGTCCTTGTTGCCCAGCTGCAGGAACTCCTGAAACTGACCCTGGGGGATGATGATGGTGCGCTTGAAGTTCTCGTAGCTCAACCCGATGGACTTCTGGAGCTCCTCCTGTTCTACCGGGATCCAGTCGTTGGCCACCTTTCTGTAGGCTCCGCGTTCGAGCGTCTTCACCTCTTCGAACCGTTTGTTGTTACGCCTACCCCTTACGGTGGAACGGAACAGGGTCTGCTCACTGCCTGCCTCAAAGATGAAATCGATCAGCAGCTCCTTCGATTTCAGGTTCATCATGTTGTAATTACGGTTATCTCCGGAGAGGTTCAACCGGTCGGTACGGCCGTACAAAGCGAAGGTGATCGCCTCCAGGATAGATGACTTGCCACTGCCCACCATGCCGAAGATGCCGAAAAGACCGGCGGAGGTGAGTCGGGTAAAGTCGATGGTCTGTTTTGCCTGGTAGGAGTATAGCCCCTGCAGGGTGAGTTGTATCGGTATCATTCCTCTTCTGCCAGTATCTCGTTGAACAACTGCATGATCTCCTCATTGGGCTCCTGACCCTTCTCATGCCGGAAATAGTCACGGAAAAGCTCTTCCATGCTCCTCGTCAGGTCTATCTGCTTCTGTCCGCTCTCGGTCAGCATCTCAGCGTCCAACACCTCGGGGATGATGGCCACGATACCGGGGTGGGCACTGTTGAGCGCTCTCCGTTCCATGGCGGTGAGAAAGCTGTCGGTGACAATCGTCAGCTCCACCAGGGCATCCCTGTTTTCACTTAACCACTGCAGGGCCTCATCCACACCCACAGCTCTCTTCCGCAGCAGCTTCTTCACGCGGGTCAGTGGCACCTCACGTACAACAGCTGTTTCTCCCGGCTCCAGATCGATTATCAACAGCTGTTTTTGTTGACCTGCTTCGGCAAAGCTGTAGGAGAGGGGGCTGCCGCTGTAACAAACCGGTGATGGATATCTCTCAACATAGTGCATGCGATGGAGGTGCCCCAGCGCGGTGTATTGTATCTGTGACGGGATATTCTCGGTGTAGATCGCTTGCGCACCTCCCACCTGCAGGATCGGCTTCTCCTCCTCCGGCTCCTCGGGAAGCTTCTCCCCTCTCTTCGCCACAAAGAGATGCGACAGGAGGATGTTGACACCCTCTTGGTCGCAATAGCGGTGGGCCAGTTGCTGCCACCGCGCCTGTAGGATCAGTCGCAGCTCCTCCTCGCTCTCTTCGAGGCCTAGGAAGGTCCTAAGCCGGTACTCGTTGGCATAGGGTGTGAAGAGGATACGCAACGGCAGGGATGAATAGGGTAGCAGCAGCTCCATGAACCCCCGGTCGCTTTGCACCAGCCTTAAACCCGATTGCAGCGTGAAGGGTGGTACCACGCTATGGGGGTAACCGGCAAAGAGGATGCCGCACTCGCGAGCCAGCGGGTCGGGAGCTTCAATACGATCGGGTGAGTCATGGTTGCCGGCGATGGCAATCACAGGGCGACGCCCTTCTGCCGAGAGCCGTTTCAATGTCCTGTACAACAGGTCGCCCGCCTCGGTGGGGGGATTGAAGGTGTCGAACAGGTCGCCCGCCACCAGCACCACATCGGCTGCTTCCCGTTCTGCGATCTCGCAGATCTCCTCCATCACTTCCCGTTGCTCCTCCAGCCGCGGGAAGTCATCGAGTCGTTTGCCCAGGTGCCAGTCGGCTGTGTGTAGTATGCGCATGCCTTCAATTTTCTGTCAAATATAACCAATATTTTTCAGTCAACAGGCGGGAAAAGGAACATACTTTTTGGGAGCACTATTCAAAACGGATCGAACGGGCAGGGGTGATGCGGGCTACCAGGTAGGAGGGTCCCAGCATCATCAGCAGGGTGACCAGCAGGGTGCCGGCATTGAGCAGCAGGATATAGAGCAGGTTGAGATCCACCGGCACCGAGG
>CAZBFS010000092.1:5456-6661 GCA_964491215.1 uncultured Proteiniphilum sp. | reverse complement strand
CTTATCCAGCAGAATGAGTACAGTTACACCACCGGGAATCCGTTACTCAAACCCTCTTATTCGAACTTATACACATCGAGGCTCATGTTGTTCGACCGGTTCCTGCTGAATATCTCCTACACCACTTCCAGAAACCGGCCTCTTTATCTGGGTGTTGTCGATACGGAGAACGATATCATCTACACCCGTCCAGAGAACGGAATGAAAAGCAGAAGTCTGGATATTTATATGGAGTACCCCCTCCGGTTCGGATCGTGGGGTCAACTGAAACTGAACGGAAGTTATTCACTCTATAAGGAGCAATTTGAAGA
The DNA here is from genome assembly GCA_964491215.1 of uncultured Proteiniphilum sp. GTDB lineage: Bacteria > Bacteroidota > Bacteroidia > Bacteroidales > Dysgonomonadaceae > Proteiniphilum. The sequence continues at coordinate 6,350 of CAZBFS010000092.1, read as the reverse complement.
TCAGCACAAGCAAAACGCTTCATGGGATACCGGTTTCTCCGGCATATTCCGCCTGCCTTACAATATCAACGTGATGGCAGATCTAAGATACAACCCGCCCCGTAGGACATTGTATGCCAAACACCATTCATCGGTGTACAGCAATGTGATCATCAATAAATTGCTTATGAACAGGAAATTAACGGCATCGCTTATGTTTGGGGATATTTTTAACATGATCGGCGGCCAACGCTCCGATTCTTTCTTCAATGATTATTCTCAAAAACAGAGAGGCCTCTCCAGCACCTTTACCGTGATGGCAAGAGTCAACTACACCTTCAACTGGGGGAACCGTTCTGCAAAAATACGGCGGGCCTCCGCCGGAAACAGATCGGAACAAGGACGCATCAGCAGTGAGAATTAAAAGAACCAAGGTCGGGAAGATGAAAACGATAAAACGGAGCATCTCATGGAAAAAGAGGATGCCCCCCCAACAGCAGGTCTACAAAAGCCTGATAAGCGATTGATCGATCTCATCGCGCAACTCCTGCGGTGTTGACCTGTCTTTGCCAACTGCCTTCAACGCCTCAACGATTGTCTCCTTTTGCACGCTCCAACGGAACCAGCCCAGCGCCTCGGCCAGGACCACCCTCACCTCGGTGTCATCTGTGCGATCCGTAAGAATCTCCAGCAGCGCGGGCACCTGCCGGTGGTTGTTGTAGTTACGCAGGAAACGGATGGCGGAGATACGTTCAGACGGTTTTCCATCCTTATCCTGCATCACGGTCAGGAACCGGTCGTAACGTTTTGCCTGATTCTCAAAATATGCCATCACCTCCTGGGCAGCTTCCTCTGGCTTCAGCAGGCTGGAACCATTGGTCTGGCGGGTGATCTCCTCACCGATCTTCTCCATGC
>CAZBFS010000092.1:5066-5446 GCA_964491215.1 uncultured Proteiniphilum sp. | reverse complement strand
AACCCTGTGCGGCATATTGTACCCGCTGGCTCTCATCTGAGAAGAGCACCGTCTCCACCAGCTGCGCGATCAGTTGCTCATCACCGTGATAACCGGCAAAGCGGGCACCATTACGGCGGATCAGCTCATAGGGGTCATCCAGCGCCAACAACAGTGCTTCAGTCAGATGCTTGTCGGCGGAGTAGAGGATCCGTTGCAGTGCCTGCATTCGCACACTGTAATAAGGGCTCTCCTTTAGCGTACGGAGCAGCAGATCGGGATACGCTTTCGGGGGATGATGCGAGAGCATCTTCAGGGCGATGGATTGCAGATTGGGATTGTCGCTCTCCAGGTAGGAGAACCAAACCTTATTCTTGTGACGGTTCAGTGCCAGATCACGG
>CAZBFS010000092.1:1207-5039 GCA_964491215.1 uncultured Proteiniphilum sp. | reverse complement strand
TCAAGTGTCTGGATCTCTTTCTGCCAGAAGCCGATGCGGGCTCCCTCGGCAAGCATGCCTATCAGCTCCATCGACCATTTATCCTGCAGCACGTTGACGCTGTTGCCTTGTGCCACCACCGTGTTGCCATCGGCGAAGATATGATAGCCGGCCACATAACCAGGCTGATGGAAGGAGCCGTTGTAGCAGGCATCCAGGATGGTGATGCGCGGTTGTGGACGGAGTCCCCGTAGATCGGCGAGCACGATGTTGTTGCCGGCAGCCAGCAGCGAGTCGCTCACCCGTGTACTGTCGAGTCGTTCGGGTGCGAAGAAGCCGGGCAACAGGGCATAATCACCCATCGCCTTCTTCACGAAAGCTTCTCTTCGCTCACCACTGTAACGGCGGTAGCTGTTCCGGAGCGTGGCTGAGAGGATCTCCAGTGGGCCGGTGGCTCCCTCGCGGTTCATGCCCAGCTGATTGGGCGCAGGGTAAGGACCGTTGATATATTGGGTATCGAAGGCGCCATGCTCATGGAAGACGAAGAGATCAGTGCCGGGTGCCTGTAGCCGCTCAAAGAGGCGATACTTCATGAAGGGATCCTGCCGGAAATTATAAAAAGCATTGCCATCGGCCGTCCGGAATGCTTCCGTGAACTGCTCCCGGAGGGCAAACTGCTGGTTGTGCCAGGCTGTGAGACAGTCGGAGTTATAGCCGTGACCGTTGAAGAACCTGATGTTATCGGCATAGTTGACCTCCCTATGTGCCTTCACCACCTTACGGAGATATCTCCTGAGCAGCTCATGCACATTTTCCCCCATATCGGAGGGAGGCAGCATCCGGGCAGAGTAATAATCACTCTCTATCACCTGTGGTGAACGCTCCGTCAGCTCATAATAGAAATGACGTGGGTTTTTCTCATCCACACTGTGGAAACGGAACACTAGGTCCAGGTCATCGTAGAAGCGATCACTGGTAACGGATGACTCCTCGATGGGAAAGGCCTTCTCGTTCATCTTGAAGGCGGTGGTGGCATGCTGGAAGTTGCGCAGACGCACTACGGGGATGTCGCCGATAAAGACGGCACCCTCCATCACCGGCTTCCGGTGATAGATCTTCCGTATCTCTTCTCTTAATGTCTCGGGGTTGTCCCAATCACCTATCAACACAACAGCTCCCAGTCCCTGTTCCTCCAGTACCGCTTTGTAGGCCAGCACCTCTTCCGTTGCCTCTTCATAGCTTTTGCTGTCTATCACGATCAGAAAGCGGGTGTCGAATCTGCCGTTTGCGGGAATGAACCGCTCTGCCGCCGCCAAGGTAAAAAAGGCGGAGAGCATGATACCCAACAGTATGGTTTTAATTCTATTCATCTGTATCATTTCTATCGCATAAAATGCTCAATTCGTGCAATGCTCTTCTCCAACTCATTTCTCAACTCCTGCGGTGTCTGCTCCATAACAGCTACCTCCCTGAAGGATGTCACGATCTCCTCTCTGCGGCAGGAATGGGTAAACCATCCCATTGCCTCGGCAAGGGCGATACGTAGTGAGAGCTCCTCCTGCGTATCGGCAACTACCGGAAGATAATCATCCACCTGCTTGTGGTAGGTGTTGTTACGCAACATTCTAGCAGCGGAGAGCCTCGCCTTTAGCGGTTTATCCTTATCAGTGACATCATCTGCCATTGCCGCGATCCGTTTACGGGAATCGATCACATTTTTGAAATCACGCCACACCTTATCCGGGTCGCAGTTGGATTGGTTCTGATCCAACTGTCTCCTGATCTCCTCCTCCATCAGGTTGAAATCCATCCTGTCGAAGGTGAAGGTTACATTGAAATGAACCCGTTCATCAAGGTGATTGTCGATGTAGGTTTTGGCCAGGTAAGGAATAAAATGATCGGAGCCGATGGCACCCATGGCATATACCGATTTGCGTCGGATAAACTCGAAGGGGTCGTTGATCGACTTTTCCAGCAGATTTGCATAATGATCTCCGCCATAGAGCTGGAGGAGAAGGAAGGCCTGCAGCCGCACCGAGTGGTGGGATGACTCGTTGTAGGCCCTTGCGAGCAGTTCTGCCATTCCGGGATATCCCAGGTCGGATAGCTTGTGCAGCGCCAGCCCTTTCAGATCGGGTTGCGTCTCCTGCTCATAGAGTGAGAGCCAGTATGCCGGCTCTGCGGAGCGGAGCTCCACCCGTGAGGGGGTGTCACCTGCAAAGCGATGGGTAGGGTCACCGATGATATGCGACTCCAGGATATTGATCTCGCGGGCCCACTCACCCACGCGGAAGCCGAGGCCCAGCAGCCCCAACAGGTCGGTGGAGCTCTTGTCCTGCAGCACGTTGACACTGTTGGCAAAGGTCACGACCGTTTTGCCAGCAGCAAAGATATACTCACCGGCGATGTAGCGCTCTTCCCTGAAGTCGCCGTTGTAGCAGGCGTCGAAGATCACCATCCGGGCATTGGGAGCTATCAGCGGCAGATCCTCCAGGATGATGCCGGTGCGAAGGTCCCGGAGCGAGTCCTTTTCCAGCTGTTCCGGTGTCTCAGCACCGGCGAACCAGAGTGAGTCGATCTGATAATGATCCATCCATGCTCTCTTCAGGCTTTCCCTTTTCTCCATATCGTCGGTTCTGCGGAGTGCCTGCCGGAAAAGGCGACGCCCCGCTTCCATCTGTTCATCGCTCTCCTTATTGAGGGGCATGGCTGTCAGGTACTGCCTGTCGGGGGTACCATGCTCATGAAAGAGCATCAGGTCCATCTCCTCCCTTCGGAGCTCTTCGATTACCAGCTCCTTCATAAAAGGATGCATACTGAAGAGAAGAGACTTCATTGAATTTTTGTTGCGGAAAGCAGCCGGGAACTGCTCCCTCATCACCACACCCTGATCGCGCCAGGCGGTCATGCTGTTGGAAAAGGAACCCTCACCGGTATAGGCGGTGATCACATCCAGCGGATTCTCGCTCGCTCTCTCCCGCAACAGCTTCCGGAAATAGTCACGTATCTGTTGGTACCCCTCCTCACCCTGTCGGGTGGGTTTGAGCCGTCCGCTGTAGATATCGCTTTGGATATATTGCGGTGAGTCGCCACGCAGCGAATAGTAGTGTAGCAGTGGATCCTTCTCTTCGCTGCCCAGGTAGTCGAACCGGAGGTCGAAATCATCGTAAAAGCGGTCGGAGGGCACCGAGGAGTCGCGTCGCGGGAAGCGCTCCTGATCCATCTTGAAGGCGGAGGTGAGATGCTGGGCATCACGGATCATCGGGATGGGGATCTGACCAATAAAGATGGCTCCCTCCAGGGCATGCTGCTGATACAATTTCAGTAGCTCCGCCCTCACTTCCTCGGGCTGTTGCCACTCCCGGGAGAGAATCACCGGTGTGAATCCCTCCTGCTCCAGCAGGTTGCGATACCCATCAATCTCGGCCTTACAGGCGGCGTAGCTCTCCCCGTCCACCACGATGGCAAACCCCTTACCGGCAGCTGTCACCATGAAGGAGAGAAGCAGGGTGAAAGTTGTCAGTAAAATATATTTTTGAACCATTATTTGTAGGTTTTATTTAAAAGGTAAGCCCCATCCCCAGTCGAGTGATCAACCTTGCGTCGTCACCTTCGGTTGGTTTGTAATAGTCTGCTGTAAGCTTCAGATAGGCACCGCTCTTGCGGGAAGGGAGAGCTGCAAAATAGCTGATGCTGCCTCCCAGCTTGTAATAGTCCTGCATCAGATAGGCCACTTCGGGATTCATAAACTGAGTGATGACAATTGACTCGGGGTCGGCACCACCGTAGTGATAGTCCCCTTTCTGGTTCACTTTCCGGATGAGGTCGGCACCCAACACCCAACGGGAGTTTC
>CAZBFS010000092.1:805-1197 GCA_964491215.1 uncultured Proteiniphilum sp. | reverse complement strand
TGGGAAGGTTAAGCTTTGCATCTGCCCCCAGGTAGAGATCCTGTATCTTCAGGTGGGAGGCCGGCATGATATAGCTGTCGTCCGTCACCGTGTATAGCGCATGGAGGCCAGCTTTCCAGCTGTACTCCTGTGCTGCGTTGCGGAAGAAGTCGTACGACAAGCGGTAGGTATCGCGCCGGTATGTGGAACGGATGCTGCTGTAGAGATCGACCCATTGCTGCACCTCATAGGTGTTGTCCAGCACCTGCACGAACTCGATTCCCTGGGTGAGGTCACGCTGCAGTGAGAGATCCACCCTGTTCAGGTTCACCCCTTCGTGCAGCACTGCCGCATGTGCATAGAGTGACTGCTGGCGGAGGGTTCCCTCCTTCCGGGGCTTGGTGATGTCTCTC
>CAZBFS010000092.1:0-795 GCA_964491215.1 uncultured Proteiniphilum sp. | reverse complement strand
CATGCTGTTGCCAGGCATACTGTAAGCCGGCACCCACTTTGTTGGCATCGTAAACGAAACTACCCAGCGACTGCAGGCCACCGATTACGGCGGTATAGTGGTTACCCAATCCCCGCAACACAAACACATTCTGGTTTACCTGGTCATCGCTATTGCTGTGACCGCGGGTCTCCTGTATCATGTGTTCGTATGCCAGATTCAGACCCAGACGATGCGATCCGAAGATGGCCGCAATACCCGGCTTCACATGGATGGAGTATAGATAAAGCTCCGAACGGGGGTCCACCTGCTTGGCGCCTGTCTCAGCCTTGTATTCTGCCTGTATACCCAGGAGATAATGTTCGTAAATCGGCTGCGACGAAACCTTCATTTGCAGGTTGTAATGTTGTTTTTTCCAGTCACTCAGGTTGGGATCGACCGGATAATAAGGTACTCCCCGGTAGGGATCGAGCATCGCCGTGTTGAACCGGGCATTGCGGACGGTTTCGTTGGTGTAGGAAAAGCGGCCCCAGGCATAGGCGCTGCCCAGCTGTTGTCCACCCTCTGTCTCCACATCGAGCTGTTGTTCCTTTTTTCCCTGCTGGACTCTTTTAAAATCTCCGTCGGTTATCCGATAACCGAGCTCCAGCGAGCCATAGCTCTTCAGGCTATCCAGACCTACTCCCGCACCGTTGTCACTCTCAAACCAGGTGGCACGTGCTTTACGCAGCTCAATGGTGAGGGGAGTAGCAAGCGACCTCGCCTCCTGTGCCGTGGTGTAGGCCATCAACTGAAGGGCTATAACCGTCAGCAGCA
>CAZBFS010000091.1:3906-6817 GCA_964491215.1 uncultured Proteiniphilum sp. | reverse complement strand
ACAACAGCAGCCGGGGAGATCATTCTTATTATATGGGAAGTGGTGACTGGATGCCGGATCCAAGCAGGCTGAACGACCTCGATCACCTGCAGCGCATCACCTCGGGATATGCCGGTTACACCTATCGGCAGGGTAAAATGGGGTTGAAGGTAGGCTTGCGTGGTGAAAACACCGACCAGGAGATTCACTATATGAACAATGACCTGGATACCATTGTAGAGACCTCTTTCTTTGATTTGGTGCCCTCGTTCACCATCTCCTACCAGTTGGGGATGACGCAGACACTGCGCGGCGGTTACAACATGCGCATCTCACGTCCCGGCATCTGGTATCTCAATCCCTATATCGACGATATGGATCCGAACAATATCAGTTACGGTAATCCTGAACTGGACGGTGAACAGCAACACAACTTCAATCTCAATTATGGTACATTCTCGCAAAAGATCAATTTCAACGCAACAGTCAGTTATGCCTTCACCCGCAACGCCGTGACACGTTACAGCTTTATCCCCCCGGGTGATCCCAATAGCAGCAATGAGAGTTTTAGGCGTGATGGGGTGACACACAGCACCTACGCCAATATCGGGCGTAACCAGATGGTGGGTACCAACCTCTACGTGAGCTGGACCCCCACACCCGCAATTCGCGCCTACCTGAATGGGGGCGTCAGTTACACCGATATCCAGAGCACGGAGAACAACCAGCTGAGCAACAGCGGCCTCTCGGGTCGCGCTTATGGGGGACTCTCATGGACACTACCCAAGGACCTGCGACTGGGAGCCAATGGCGGGCTATTCCTGAACCAGGTACAGCTACAGACCGATCAGTCGCCCTATTACTTCTACTCTTTAAGCCTGATGAAGAGCATGTTTAACAAAAAGCTGGACATCTCACTCAATATGCAAAATTTCCTCTCCAAATCGCAGAAAATGACCAGCACCACCACCGGCCCCGGTTTTCGCCAGGAGAGCATCAATTACCAGCCGATGCGTAACCTGAGGCTCAGTGTCACCTATCGTTTCGGTGAACTGAAATCCTCCATGAGACGTGTACAGCGTGGGATCGTTAACGATGATGTGATGGAGGGTGAAAGCAGTACCCCACAGGTTAGCAGTGGTACAGTTACGGAACAGTAATGGTTGGTTGAGATAAAAATGCTATATTTGATGTCTGTTTCACCTTGCTCTCTTTGGAAAGAGACAGCTTTTTTACTCCGGAAAGCATGAGAATTGACATTATAACCCTATTACCCGAGATGATTGAAGGCGCTCTTCAAACAAGTATCTTGAAGAGGGCACAAGAGAAAGGTCTGGCTGACTTCGGGTTACATAACCTGCGTGACTATACGCTGGACAAACATCGCCGGGTAGATGACTACCCCTTTGGCGGGGAGGCCGGCATGGTTTTGCAAATTGAACCGATCGACCGCGCTATCTCCCATCTGAAGGCACAACGGGATTACGATGAGGTGATCTTCACCACCCCCGACGGGGAGCAATTCACCCAACCTGTTGCCAACGAGCTGTCACTGAAACGGAACATCATCATCCTCTGCGGCCACTACAAGGGTATAGATTACCGGGTGAGGGAGCATCTGATCACCCGGGAGATATCGATTGGAGATTTCGTGCTTACCGGCGGTGAGCTGGCAGCCGCCATGATTGCCGATGCGGTGGTGCGTCTCATCCCTGGTGTGATCGGCGATGAGCAGTCGGCTCTCTCCGATTCGTTCCAGGATGGCTTGCTGGCACCGCCTGTCTACACCCGTCCCGCTGAATATAATGGATGGCGGGTACCGGATGTGCTGCTCTCGGGGCACGAACGGAAGATACAGGAATGGCGCCTGGAACAGTCGGTGGAACGTACCCGTCGCCTGCGTCCTGATTTGTCGGGCCACAAGTAAGGAGGTACATCATTTTTTTTATTCTCTTTTCTTTGAGAATGTAACAACTATGAGATTATGAAAGGCATTGTATTGGCCGGTGGTTCCGGTTCACGGCTTTATCCCATCACCAAGGGTGTTTCCAAACAACTCCTGCCGATCTTCGACAAACCGATGATCTACTATCCAATTTCGGCATTGATGTTGGCCGGTATCAGGGAGATATTGATTATCTCCACTCCAACTGACTTGCCGGCATTCAAACGCTTGCTGGGTGACGGATCTGATTATGGTGTCCGTTTCTCCTATGCGGAACAACCCTCTCCCGACGGGCTGGCACAGGCCTTCCTGATCGGCCGGTCGTTCATAGGAGAGGATGCGGTATGTCTGGTGCTGGGAGACAATATCTTCTATGGTCAGGGATTTCCCTCCATGTTACGCAAGGCAGCTCTCGACGCCGGGGAGGGCAACAAGGCTACGGTGTTCGGCTATTACGTACAGACCCCTGAACGATATGGTGTGGCACATTTCAATGAACAGGGTGAGGTGCTGGGTATCGAGGAGAAGCCTCTGTCACCCAAATCGAACTGGGCGGTCACCGGTCTCTATTTCTATCCCAACAGCGTGGTGGAGATAGCGGCAGGCATCAAACCTTCCGCTCGCGGTGAGCTGGAGATCACCTCGGTGAATCAGGCTTATCTGGAAAAAGGCAAACTGCAACTGCAGCGCTTCGGTCGTGGCTTTGCATGGCTCGACACCGGGACACACGATTCTTTGGCGGAGGCCTCTACCTTTATCGAGGTGTTGGAGAAACGACAGGGATTGAAGATCGCCTGCCTTGAGGAGATTGCCTGGGGCAACGGCTGGATCACTGATGAGGATCTGAAGCGCATTGCTGAGCCAATGAAGAAAAACCAGTACGGGCAGTACCTTCTCCAACTGGTCGATACAAAATAATTTACCCTATTTATCGATAAATCGCTTACAGCTTATCGCTTACAGCTTATCGCTTACAGCTTATCGCTT
>CAZBFS010000091.1:0-3806 GCA_964491215.1 uncultured Proteiniphilum sp. | reverse complement strand
CGATAAATCGCTTACAGCTTATCGCTTACAGCTTATCGCTTACAGCTTATCGCTTTTCGCTTACAGCCATTAAAATGAATATATTGAAAACAAATATCGAAGGGGTGCTGATCATCGAGCCGAAGGTGTTCGGCGATGAAAGGGGTTATTTTTTTGAATCCTATTCACAGAAACTGTTTGAGGAAAAGGTTTGTCAAACATGCTTTGTGCAGGATAATGAGAGTAAATCGAAGTATGGTGTGGTGAGGGGATTACATTTTCAACGAGCACCTTATGAGCAGGCTAAGCTGGTAAGAGTCATTGCCGGAAGGGTATTGGATGTGGCGGTAGACATCAGACCCGGTTCACCGACCTGTGGACAGCATGTCAGCACCGTGCTCTCGGGCGACAACAAGCGTCAGCTCTTCATCCCGCGCGGTTTTGCACATGGCTTCGCGGTGCTTAGCGATGAGGCACTATTTCAGTATAAATGTGACAATTACTATGCTCCCGGTCATGAAGGTGCCATCAGGTGGGATGATCCCAAGCTGGCCATTGACTGGATGCTCCCACCGGGAGACATCATTCTCTCCGAGAAAGATAAAAAAAACCCGATGTTATGAAGACTATCCTGATCACCGGCGGTGCCGGTTTTATCGGTTCACATCTGGTTCGCCGCTTCGTGAACCAATACCCTGACTGTCGCATCATCAATCTCGACAAGCTCACCTACGCCGGCAACCTCTCCAACCTGGGGGATGTGGCAGGTATGGACAATTACCTCTTCCTGCAAGCCGATATCTGCGACTATGAGCAGATGAGGGATATATTTTCACAACATCAGGTAGAGGGTGTGATTCACCTTGCGGCGGAGAGCCATGTAGACCGCTCCATTACCGATCCTTTTTCCTTTGCACGCACCAATGTGATGGGAACCCTCAACCTGCTGCAGGCAGCACGTGAACAGTGGAGTGGAGAGAGGGCTGACAGGCTCTTCTACCATGTCTCCACCGATGAGGTGTATGGCGCGCTTCCACTTGAGGGGCCTCTCTTCACGGAGGAGAGCCGTTATGAACCGCACAGTCCCTATTCCGCTTCAAAAGCGTCGTCCGACCATTTCGTAAGGGCCTACCACGATACTTACGGGTTGCCGGTGGTGATCTCCAACTGTTCCAATAACTATGGTCCCAATCAGTTCCCGGAGAAGCTGATCCCCCTCTTTATACAGAATATATGTGACAACAAGCCGCTGCCGGTTTACGGTAAGGGAGAGAATATACGTGACTGGCTCTATGTGGAGGACCATGCAGCTGCCATCGATCTGATCTTTCACCGGGGAAGAGTGGGAGAGACCTACAACATCGGTGGCTGGAACGAGTGGCGCAACATAGACCTGATCAGGCTGTTGATTGAAACTGTAGACCGGCAGTTGGGGCGGCCGGCAGGTTCTTCAGATCACCTCATCACCTATGTCACCGACCGTGCCGGTCATGACCTCCGTTATGCCATCGATGCCACCAAGCTCAAAAACGAGCTGGGATGGGAGCCCTCTCTACAGTTCGAAGAGGGTATCGAGCAGACGGTGCGCTGGTACCTCGATCACCAGCAGTGGCTCGATGATATTACCAGCGGGGCATATCAGCAACAATAAGAAACGATCATTCTATCTCCTCAAAGCGGGCGGTGAAGAATCGCAGTTGCTTTGGCTCATAGACGAACCTTAATCCCCTGATCTCTTCCCGTCTCCTGTAAAGCGTGATCACCGCGTCGGCCACCAGATCCATATGACGGTAGGTATATACCCTGCGAGGGATGGTGAGGCGTACCGTCTCCAGCTTTGGGCGGTGGTGCTCACCGGTGCTCCTGTTCCTGCCCGCCGAAACAATGCCCCGCTCCATGCTTCGCACGCCCGACTCCAGGTAGAGGTTTGCTGCCAGGCTTTGCGCCGGTAGCTGATCCTGCGTCAAATGCGGACAGAAACGGCGTGCATCGAGGAAGACGGCATGTCCGCCAATCGGTTCCACCACAGGTATGCCTGCCTCCAGCAGTCGATCCCCCAGGTAACGCACCTGCTTCACGCGATGCTCGATATATTCAAATTGCATCGACTCCCGCAGTCCAATCGCCATCGCCTCCATGTCTCTGCCGGCCATGCCGCCATAGGAGGGCATCCCCTCGTAGACTACCACCAGCTCCTTCGCCTGTGAGAAGAGCTCCTCATCATTGAGGCAGAGGAAGCCGCCGATGTTGACCAGGCAATCCTTCTTGCCACTCATGGTGCAGCCGTCGCCGTAGCTGAACATCTCCCTGACGATATCGGCTATCGGCATGTCGCCATATCCCTCTTCCTGTTCACGGATGAAATAGGCATTCTCCACGCAACGGGTGGCATCGAAGAAAACCTTAATGCCATGGCGTGCGGTCAGCTCCCGCACCTCCCGGATATTGCGCATGCTCACCGGCTGCCCACCGGCCAAGTTGACCGTCACCGCCAGGCATACGTAAGCAATGTTCTCCGCTCCTTTCTTATCAATCAGCTGTTGTAGTTTTTTCAGGTCGATGTTTCCCTTAAAGGGCAGAGAGAGCGTGGCGTCATGTGCCTCGTCACAAATCACGTCGGCGAAGATGCCTCCATTGCGCTCCTGGTGATAGCGGGTGGTGGTGAAGTACATGTTGCCCGGTACGTATTGTCCCGGGTGGATGGCGATCTGCGAGAGCAGATTCTCCGCACCTCTTCCCTGGTGGGTGGGTACCAGATATTTGAAGCCGAACAGCTCACGTACCGTTTCTTCGAGATGAAGAAAGTTGCGGCTGCCGGCATATGCCTCATCACCCATCATCATGCCGGCCCACTGGCGGTCGCTCATGGCATTGGTACCACTGTCGGTGAGCAGGTCGATATAGACATCATCGCTCGGAATCAGAAAGGTGTTGTAGCCTGCCTCGCTGATCACTTTTTCCCGCTCATCGCGGGAGATCATTCTGACAGGTTCTACCGATTTGATACGAAAAGGTTCGGCTGGATAGTCGTTTGGGTTCATAGTACTGACATTATTATGGTTTTCTCTTTACAAATGTAGTAAATGTTTGTAAAAGCAACAGTCTGTTTCTCCTTTTTTTTAGCTTTCCTCATGTGGCAATTGTACGGTAGTTTTTTGCTACCTTTGTACTCCGTTAGAAACAACAAGAAAAAGAAATATAATGGTTATAGCAGTAGATTTCGACGGCACCATCGTAGAGCATGCCTATCCGGAGATAGGGAGACCGATCCCGTTTGCCATTGAGACCCTTTTGCAGTTGCAAAAAGACAACCATAAGCTAATCCTCTGGAGTGTCCGTGAGGGTGAGCTGCTGCAGGAGGCCATTGATTACTGTGCGGAACGGGGTCTCTATTTTTATGCGGCGAATGCCAACTACCCTGGTGAGGAGAGGGAGAATGCCTCCCGTAAGCTGGGTGCCGACCTCTTCATTGATGACCGTAATTTGGGGGGGCTGCCCGACTGGGGTGTGATCTACAATGCGGTGAATGCAACCAGAAACGGGGGTAACGCGCTGCAGCTGATGGTGGGCGCGTCGGCCATGCCGGAACCGAGAAAACGCCGCGGATTGTTCGGCATGCATCGTCGCTGATAAAAAATGCAATTCCTGCCCCGCCAAAATAAAAATGTTCATTACCTTTGCGCCATCCTTACTTACAAATCATAACAGCATGCAACAAGACAGGCAACTCTTTGACATTATCGGAAAAGAAAAAGAGAGACAATTGAAGGGAATCGAGCTGATTGCTTCGGAGAACTTTGTGAGCGAACAGGTGATGCAGGCCATGG
>CAZBFS010000090.1:2048-6894 GCA_964491215.1 uncultured Proteiniphilum sp. | reverse complement strand
CAAGCCGCGAGTGATTTCCGCCAGTTCACACAACAGGCCACAGCGGCCGATGAGAACTACGCCATGGGTTGGTACAATCTCGGTTATACCTATTTCAAGCAGCAACAGTACAGCCAGGCGGTGAACGCCTTTGAACGCTACCTCACCACCGAGAAAAGCAGCAGCAAAGCTGAAGTTGCAGATGCCCTGAACCGCGTGGGTGACTGCCATTACTTCAACCGGCAGTTTGCAGAAGCTGAACGTTACTATGCCCAGGCGGCCGACAGCAATCCGGCGGCAGCCGATTATGCAGCATACCAGCGTGCCTTCGTGATGGGTTTACAACGCAACTATCAGGGTAAAATCACGGCACTCGATAACCTGATGCGTCGCTACCCCGACTCTCAGTATCTTGATGACGCTCTTTACGAGAAGAGCAGAGCCCTCTCGATGCTCAACCGTGAACAGGAAGCCATCGCGGTGTTGCAAGAGCTGGTGTCCGACTATCCGAGGAGTCCGTTGGCTGGCCAGGGAGGGGTTCAGCTGGGACAGCTTCATTACAACAACAGGAACTACCGGGAGAGCATAGCCGCATACAAGAGCGTGGTCTCCAACTTCCCGGGCACAGATGATGCCCGTAATGCACTCGTCTCACTTGAGACGGTTTACCGCGACATGAACGACATACAGTCCTACATCGATTATGTCAATTCCGTTCCGGGTGGGGTACGTATCACCCCCTCGCGACAGGACTCGCTCACCTACCTGGCTGCCGAAAGCGTATATATGCGGGGAAACAGAGCCGATGCAGAAGCATCCCTATCGAGATACCTGCAATCATACCCCAACGGGGCATACAGCAGTGATGCCCACTACTGGCTGGGAGTGATCGCCGATGAGAAGGGTAACAAGGATCAGGCTCTCTCCCGCTTCCGCAGGGTGATTGACGCCGGCAATGTGAAGTTTCTCGACAACGCATTGCTCTACGCCTCACATACCGAATACAATAACGGCAACTACCGACAGGCATTGGCAGATTACACCCGGCTGGCGAACGTCGCCAGAAATACCACCAACAAACAGACAGCGCGAATGGGAATGGTACGCTGCCATACAGCGATGAGCAGTTACCATGAGGCAGCACGCACCGCTACGGAGCTGTTGGATGGAAGCTCTCTCTCACAGGAGACTGTGACCGAGGCTCGTTGGTTGCGCGGCAAGGCCTATCAGCAGACAAACGAGGTTGAGAAGGCGATGGACGACTTCAGGTTCCTCGCCAACGACACGCGGAGCATCCAGGGTGCAGAGGCGCAATTCATCCTTGCCGACACCTATTACCGTTGGAAGTCATACGATCGTGCGGAAGCACAGGTGAAGGAGTTCATGCAGAAAGGCACACCCCACCAGTACTGGATGGCCAGGGCATTGATCCTGCTCTCCGACACCTATCGTGCCAAGGGAGACACCTTCCAGGCACGTCAGTACCTGGAGAGCCTGAAAAGCAACTACCAGGGTGATGAAACAGATATACAGCAGATGATAAGTGAACGGCTCACTCAATGAGTGATAAGTGATTAGTTAAGAACGAATAAATCTCTCAATCAAACACAATGAGAAAATTATATATTATCGTGGCAATCCTGGCATGCGCTGCCGGACTTACGGCACAAACTCAGGACTCGCTGTTGAGAAGACAGCTTGAGCTGGAACGTGACTTCAACCCCACCCTGTTCGACGCCGACAAGATCAACTCCCTGCCGGCACTCCGTAAGCCGGTGGTGCAAAAAGCCAACACCAACTACTCATCCTGGGCGGGACGGATTACCCCACCCCTGGAGATAGCCCTGCCTCGTCCCGGTAAGATCATGACCGCGATTCCTTACAACACGCATAAGGGTTACCTCTCCTTCCAGGCTGGTAACTACGCGAACATGGATGGAGCCTTCGGTTACAGGCTCATGGAGAAGGAGAGACAAAGGCTCACCTTCTCCTTCACCCATCAATCAACCAACGGTGAAGTAGATTACACGCAGTTGGAAAGCATTCCCGAAAGTAGCGATGTCTTCTTCATGGACAACCGGGGGGAGCTGGCATTCCGCCACAGTGGTGATGCCAATGACATCACGCTGAACCTCTCCTACCTGCATTCGCTCTTCAACTATTACGGCAACAGCTTCGGCTACGAAACAAACTACAACGACGACAAGCAGCGGCTGGGTGTGCTGCATGCCACTCTTGGCCTGGTGTCGAAAGAGTCGGATATGCTCAACTACCACGGATCGCTCGACCTGAAAAACTTCAGCACTGGACTGGCCTATCCCTCTTCAAGCGACCCGTTGAAGGGAAACGAGATCCGGATCACTGCCGGCTTCGACAAACCGTTCCGTAACACCTCCGCAAAGGCAGGGGTCGACGGCAGCCTGGTGACGGCTCTCTATGGTGACGACCGGGACAACTACCTGCTATTCAACGCTGCTCCCTACCTTCGTTTTGGGGGGCTCAACCGCTCAGCCCGCCTAGGTGTTGACATCCTTTTCCAAACCGGTGACAAGACCCGTGTGCGAGTCGTTCCAAACGTGGCACTGCATCTGGGTATCACAGAGCGCACATCGCTCTATGCCAATATCCACGGCGGATTTGACCACAACACATTCCTCGATATGATGGGTGAGTCGCGTTATTTCCTGTCGAATGAAAACGTGAAGCCATCGTTTGCGATTGTTGATATCGATGCCGGTCTCCGCATCGGTGAAGCAGATGGATTGCGTTTTGACCTCTTTGGCGGATACAAGAAAACAGATGATGCCCATTTCCTGGTCCTCCATGGCCAGGAGCAGACCGAAGCTAATTTTCCGGGTATCTTTATCGAAGGTCTAAAACCGCTTTATGGTGACCTGGCACATACCCATCTGGGCGGTATGATTCAGGTAAACAGCTGGGCACCGCTCGATTTATCGCTCAGGGTGAGACAAAATTTCTACACGGTGAAGAACCTCTCGCTGGGTAACACCACAAACGACGACCCTAAAGCTTATAACAAGCCGGGATTGGAGGTGAACCTGAAAGGCTCACTCGAGGTGAGTGAAAAACTCAGTTTCAACATGAACTACTATTTTGCGGGTGACCGATGGAGCTATTTTGAAGGCGAAAACCGGGAGATGGAAAGCATCAACGATCTCAACCTGGGTGCAGCCTACCGGATCAGTGATGCTTTCTCGTTCAGTCTTAAGGGCGGCAACCTCATGAACCAGCAGTATGATCTATGGTACGGACACCCGTCACAGGGATTCAACGTGATGGGCGGATTCACCTTTCGCTTTTGATTTGCGTGGTGAGATGCAACAGCAGTGAAGCAAAGCAGGCTGTGAAACGATTTTTAATACTTCATCCTTCCGCATTACACTGCTTTTGTGTACTTTTGCCATTGAAAGAGAGAGCATAGAGACCGTATAGGGGAACAGACAACACTATGGGAAAGAAAAAAACAACCGGGAGGAAAACCGCCAAAGGGAAAATCCGAACTACCAGGCAGAGAATTGTCAGGGCAATGTGGGCATTATTCGGGCTTGCCGTCGGTTTCCTGATACTGCTCTTCGCACTTATCTCTGTAGGGGCAGTTGGTTATCTGCCGCAGATCAACGAGTTGGAGAACCCGATCGACAAGTATGCCTCCCAGGTGATCTCGACCGACAACGATCTGCTATTCACCTATTCACAGAGCAACGACAACCGCATCTTCGTGGATTACTCCGATCTCTCGCCTTACCTGATAGACGCACTGATTGCCACGGAGGATATCCGTTTCTACTCACACTCGGGAATCGACTTCATCAGTGTGGGAAGAGCTGTGGTGAAGACCATGCTCCTTAACAGGGAGAGCAGCGGCGGTGGCAGTACCATCACCCAGCAGCTGGCGAAGCTGCTCTACTCACCCCGTGCCAGCAATAAGCTGCAGAGGGTGTTCCAGAAACCGGTGGAATGGGTGATCGCAGCCAAGCTGGAACGCTACTACACCAAGGATGAAATCATCAACCTCTACCTGAACAAGTACGACTTCAACTACAACGCCGTGGGTATCGAGTCGGCGGCACGCACCTACTTCAACAAAACACCCGGGGAACTGAACATCGAAGAGTCGGCGATGCTCATCGGCATGCTTAAGAACTCATCGCTCTACAACCCTGTACGTCGCCCCGAGGTGACAGGTGATCGCCGCAACGTTGTCCTCTCGCAAATGGAGAAATATGACTACATCTCCCACAGGGAGGCCGACTCGCTGAAACAGCTGCCTGTGACCATCGACTTCAACCGTTCGGGACATGTCGACATTGCAGCACCCTACTATCGTCAGCACCTGGCCAAGGTATTGATGGCGAAAAAGCCGGAGCGAAAAAACTATGCCTCCTGGCAAAACCAACAGTTCAGCGAGGACTCACTCGCCTGGGCGGAGGACCCCCTTTACGGTTGGTGCAACAAGAACAAAAAGGCGGATGGCTCTTCTTACGACATCTACACCGACGGATTAAAGATATACTCCACACTCGATTCACGAATGCAGCGCTATGCCGAAGCTGCGGTGAAAGAGCATATGGGAGGCTACCTGCAGGAACAGTTCTTCAGGGAAAAGAAAGGCAGGAAATATGCACCTTACTCCAGCGAGGTGAGTGACCAGGTGGATGATCTGCTGATCACCGCCGTGAAGCAGAGTGACCGCTATCGCATCCTGAAAAGGGAGGGGATGAGTGACGCTGCAATCCTTAAAAACTTCCGTGAGGAGAAGGTGGAGATGAAAATCTTCTCATGGGAGCACAGGGAGATTGACACACTAATGACTCCCTGGGATTCGATCCGTTACCACAAGAACTTC
>CAZBFS010000090.1:0-2038 GCA_964491215.1 uncultured Proteiniphilum sp. | reverse complement strand
TCACAGGGCATGTGAAAGCCTACGTGGGGGGTCCCGATTTCAAGTTCTTCAAGTATGACATGGTCTCTACCGGTAAGCGTCAGATCGGCTCAACCATCAAACCCTATCTCTATACGTTGGCCATGGAGGAGGGAATGACGCCCTGCGACGAGATGATCCATCAACCCATCACCCTGATGACCGAGACGGGAGAGGAGTGGACTCCACGCAATCCTGGCCACACCAGTGGGGATATGGTTTCCATCAAGTGGGGATTGCAACGATCCAGCAACTGGGTCACCGCCTACCTGATGAATCAGTTCTCACCCTATGCCTTTGCCCGTATGCTTCGCTCATTCGGGCTGAAGAGTCCGGCCCCGCCGGTGGTTTCACTCGCCCTGGGGCCCAATGAAGCATCGGTCTACGAGATGGTGGGAGCCTATACCTCCTTCATCAACAGAGGTATCAGGGTGGAACCAATGTTGGTGACCCGTATCGAAGACTCCTACGGCAACGAGGTGGCAACCTTTGTACCGCGTATGAAAGAGATTTTCAGCGAATCATCCTCCTATAAGATGCTCGATATGCTGAAGGGAGTGATTGACGGTGGTACCGGCAGCAGGCTGCGCAGGACCTACAACCTCAAGGGAGAGATGGGTGGCAAAACAGGAACCACCAACAACAACTCCGATGGCTGGTTCATGTCGTTCACCCCCAACCTGGTGGCTGGCTGCTGGGTAGGTGGCGAGGAGCGTTCCATCCATTTTGACCGGATGGCATACGGTCAGGGAGCCAGCATGGCGTTACCGATCCACGGCATTTTTTACCAGAAGGTATATGCCGACAAGGAGCTGAACTATACGGATGACGGTAAGTTTGAGATCCCGGCGGACTTTAATCCCTGTGCCGGCTCTGAACGCTATTCTCCCGATTTCTATCAGGAAAACAATCAGACGATAGAGAGAGAGGGTATTGACGATATCTTCAATTGAGAAGAAGCGTCACTTTCTGTTTTTTCCTTTTTGCAGGAAAAGTATCTTCTTCAGCACATCCATTCGATGAAGGGATGCCCTGTAACTCATCTCCGGGATGCTTGTCAGTTCACCCAACCCATCGGACGAGCTAATCCCGGTATCGACCATATTTTCAGGTATCTTCTTCACAAACCGCTCATAGTAGATGAGCGCCGATTCATACTCCGCCATACGGTCATAGGTCAGGGCAATATTGTAAAGCAACATATAGGAATCGGGACCTCTTTTTAATGCAGACTGGTAGTAGCTGATCGCCCGGGATGGTTCATTGGATCGGTCATATGCTTCCGCCAGTGAAATATCATAATCGTAGAGCATCTCCTGCAACGACTCAATCTTCTCCACCCCTTCGTTGAGTATTTTAATTCCTTTCTTTCTGTCATAGGTTCTGGATAGCGCTGATCCGTAGTAGTAGAGCAGGTTTACATCCTTCTGTACTGCCTGGTCGTAGGCCAGCGCCAGCCACCTGACCGCCTCGTAATAACGTTTCATGGCGTAGAAGCTCATCCCCAGGAAGTAGGTGGTGGTGTAGGCGGAATCACCCAGTATGGCATTGTACTGTAAACGGTCAATTGCCTCAGGGTAGTTGCCCGCTGCATAGTGGGCCATCCCGTTCAGCTGTCCGATGGAGGTGCGGTCGGGATCGATCTCCGTCAGATAGCGTTCTGTACGTTCGATCACGATGTTGTACTCCATGATGGAATAGAAGAAATCGGCGAGGTTGCGCAGTGCCAGGTGATCGCCCGGATTTTTTTCAAGTGCTTTCTCGTAGTAGATCAGTCCGATGCCGTCATCAAGACGGATGTGTGCATCGCCAACCATTCGTAGCAACATGGGGATACTGTCCTCCCTGAATACCTCCTCGGCCGCTGTGATGGTACCCTGCCAGTCACCCATACGATAATATGCAACCGCCACCCGGCTTTTCAGGTAGAGGTTGTCGGGTGAGAGAGCAGCCGCCTTCAGCCAGTAACGGAGTGCGGCATCGTGATCGCCTGCCTGCGAGGCGCACTCGGCTGTTGCAG
>CAZBFS010000089.1:0-6977 GCA_964491215.1 uncultured Proteiniphilum sp. | reverse complement strand
TGAAGGTGTTCCTGCGCCCGGAGACGGCACAGGGCATCTTCGTCAACTTCCTCAACGTGCAAAAGACCGGACGTTTGAAAATACCCTTCGGTATCGCCCAGATTGGCAAGGCGTTCCGCAACGAGATCGTCGCCCGTCAGTTCATCTTCCGCATGCGTGAGTTCGAGCAGATGGAGATGCAGTTCTTCGTGGCTCCGGGTGAGGAGCTGAAGTGGTTTGAGCACTGGAAGAGGTTCCGCATGAAGTGGCATCAGACGCTCGGCTTCGGTGCCGACAAGTACCGCTTTCACGATCACGACAAGCTGGCGCACTACGCCAATGCAGCTACAGACATTGAGTTTGAGATGCCGTTTGGCTTCAAGGAGGTGGAGGGGATTCACTCCCGCACCAACTTCGACCTGAGCCAGCATGAGAAGTTCTCCGGTAAGAAGCTGCAATACTTCGATCCGGAGCAAAACAAATCATATGTGCCGTTCGTGGTGGAGACCTCCATCGGGCTGGATCGCATGTTCCTTTCGGTGCTGGCTGCCTCCTACTGCGAAGAGACACTCGAGGGGGGTGAGACCCGCGTACTGCTCAACCTGCCCCCTGCACTGGCACCGGTGAAGCTGGCCATCCTGCCGCTGGTGAAGAAAGACCGGCTACCTGACAAAGCACGTGAGATCATGGATGAACTGAAATTCAGCTTCGCCTGCCAGTACGACGAGAAAGACAGCATCGGCAAGCGCTATCGCCGCCAGGATGCCATCGGCACACCTTTCTGTGCCACCATCGACCACCAGACACTGGAGGACCACACCGTCACCATTCGCTATCGCGACACGATGGCACAGGAGAGGGTGACCATTGACTCGCTGCAACAGGTGATCGCAGAAAAAACCGATTTGAAAAACCTCCTCAAAAAACTATCCTGATCATGAAAAGAAAACCATTCGGATCACTCCTCATGCTCACCGGCATTCTTCTCTTTGTCGCCTCCTGTGACAAGACGGAGACCTTCGACGACCGGTGGAAGCTCGCAAATGAGGCACAGTTCGCTAAAATAGCAGCCAACCCGGAATACACAAAGATAAACTCACAATCGGCTAATGGGTTTATCATGTACAAAATGCTAAAGGAGGGAGATGGTGCATCGCCTTTTTTCAACAGCAAGGTGAAAGTGCTCTATACCGGTTGGTATAAGAATGACTGGTCACAACCTGACAGTTATACCAATGACAAGGGGAATCTCATTCAGAACAGGATCGTTTTTGATACTACCGGCGACCAGAATCCAATCCCGCGCACCTACACGGTAGGTCAAATGATCGACGGGTTCTCTACCGCCCTGCAACATATGCAGGTGGGCGACAAATGGGAGATCTGGATCCCCTGGAAACTGGGTTATGATGAAGCCGGCAACAACAGCATCCCGGGCTACACCACGTTGGTATTTGAAATTGAACTGGTGGAGGTTATTGAAGAATAAACCTACAACCCCAGCAGCAACTGTTCAATGGCACTCCTCACTTGTGGGCGGGTGCCATTGAATTTATTCACCATCACGGTGAAGGCATATCTTTTGTTGCCGTCAATCAGATAGCCGGCGTAACACTGTACCCCCCCTATGCTGCCGCTTTTGGCAGCAATCCTGCCACTCAACCTTGTATTGCGAAGGAATGATCTGAGCGTTCCCTCCTGCCCTGCTTTTGGCAATGTGTTGAAGAAAACCGTTGCATGATCGCTCTCACCATACATATAGAACAGCAGATCGGTCAACAATTGAGGGCTTGTCGCATTCTGCGGTGCCAGGCCGCAACCGTCGAACATCATCAATGATGAGATTGAGATGCCTCTGTTTTTCCATAGATTCGATATAGCTTTGACTCCTGCCTCCAGCGCATCCTCTCCGGGATTATTTCTACTCATCACACCGATGCTTCTGATCAGGTGCTCAGCATAGTGGTTATTGCTCTCCACGTTCACCTCGCGAATAATCTCTCTCAGAGATGGTGAGACCTGCGTAAAAAGCACCTTTCCCACCCTGTAGCGATTGCTTCGACCCGTTTGGCAGATCGCTGACAAATAGTCCTCCCGTGCTGTCTCCACTTTCCCGATCTGCAGACCCGCATCTCTCAGATAACCGGCCAGGGTCTCACCCAGGAACAATCCCGGATCAGGAATATCACCTTTGATGCTGAACTCCTTTCTTCCCGCGGGTATGTTGCCTCGCAGAATTCTCTCGTTAGAGAAGGGAGCACCGTAGATGTATCCGTTGTCGCGACCTGTGGTGTTCAGCGTTAGCTGGTTCCTGAAAATGAGGTTTTTCATTTCCGGCTCGGTACGTACTATTTTGGGACAGCTGTTCCTCTCGGTGGTATTGAAGAAGAGCCTGTAGCTGTTGTCGAAGATGCTGATGCCATAGGCACCGGCAGCGTAGTAGTTCCCCATATCGATCCAGGTCCACTCGGGCGATACGCCGTCATATCCGAACAAGTTATCCACTACGTAGATAGAATAGTCGTTGTCGATAGGCAACGCTTTCCTAAGGGCTGCGGCTGCCACGGTGAAGAATGTCTCAGGATGATCACCAAAGGCTTCGCTGCCCAGGGTGGGATCACCCGACCCGATGACCAGGATACGGGTGGGATCATCGGCATCAATTGCCAGCTCTGTCTTGTAACGGTAGTTCTCACCCAACAGTTCGAGGGCCGTAGCGGTGGTGATCAGCTTCAGTGACGATGCGGGTGAGAGCGACAACTCCGCGTTGTGCGACAGAATAGTCCTGCCGGTTTCAAGATCACTTACCGAGACACCAACATTGGCATGCTTCAGTGCCGGATGAGCTACAAACCTCTCCAGTGCGGATTGGGCTGGCAGGGAATCAACAATCAAAACAAGCGAGAGGATAAGGATAGATCGTTTCATAGGATTTACCGTTTTACTTGTTTTACAAAAATAAGAAAATTAGAATGGATCCCCTATACTTTCAACAATTCATCGATACCGGAAATGAGAAAATAACAACTACTTTTGGGTATTGCTCCTCTGCTTGGATTGTTATTCGACCCAGGTGCCGCTGGTAATTAATATCAGATCATACAAAGCTCAAAAAAACCCTGTAAAATAAATTACAGGGTTCTCTGTTTCAGAGTGGTCAGATATTAAAACTTATATCCGACCGAGAGGTATGCGTTCTGGTTTTTCGTGTTGCCATTATCTCGGTTGGAGATGTTAACCATACCCATGTCCCAGCCCAGGTCGATCAGGAAGGCACCCATCTCGGCACCTACACCAAGACCGAGGCCGGCATCAAAGGGTTTGTACTGACCATCAGCTTCGCCGAAGATCTTATCCACATCCCAAATGCCACTAAGGTTTCCTACCTTGGCTTCTCTTTTGCCACCTACACCGTAAGCAGCATAGGGACCGGCATGCAACACAACACGAGTACCGGGTGAGACATCCACCTTATAGGCAAGATGCAACGGCAACTGCAGGTACATCAGGTTCTCGGTATATTCAGCATCCAGGGCATCGTTCACAGTTTTGAATCCCTTGGTACTGAAAAACAATCCGGTCTGCAATGCAACATTGGGTGCAAAGTCGACATCTGCTGCCAGTCCGATATTGAAACCAATCTTCGGGTTCTTGTCATCCACTTCATCATCGTATACAAAATTCGACATGTTCACTCCTCCTTTGATGCCCAAGCTGACCTGTGCACTCACTGCCGTAACAACGGCAAGCATTACAACTACTGCTGTTAATCTTAATTTTCTCATAATTTCATTCTTAAGTTGATAATCCTAAACAAATTTCTTTGGTTTCGAAGATGCATGCTTCTAAACCTTTCATAAAACAGTTCATCTGATGGAATTGTTCGGAGAGGGTTTTTATTCAGCCATAGCAAGTGAATCACCAGTTACAGGTAGGATAGCTCAAAAGGCTCAGCAATAAATAGATCGCGGGCTGTTGCATGTATATCCTCTGCTGTGATGGAATCGATACGGTCAAAAATCTCCTCCAGCGAGAGATAGCGGCCGGTATAGAGGAACCGTTTCGCCATGGACAGTGTGTAGTTCTCAATCTGCTCGGCTGCGATGCCCAACTGCCCTTTCCACTGTCGCTTGGCCAGATTGAGCTGCATGGGAGTCAGCTCCTTCTCTATCAGACGGCTAATCTCCTTTCTGACAAGACGGATGCATCGTTCCCGCTGTTGCGGTTCGCCGGCAAAATAGACGGCAAACAATCCGGTGTCACTATAGAGGGTCACATTCGATTCCACATTGTAAACCAATCCGTGCTTCTCCCTGAGGGAGGCATTGAGACGACTATTGAGACTGTCGCCCCCCAGGATGTTATTCAGCAAAAGTAGGGCATGTCGTTGCGGGTGATGCATGGAGAAAACAGGTAAGCCAATCATCACATGACTCTGTGTTGTATTTTTATCTATCTTCTCTCTCACCGGCTTGAAAAGGTTTGAAGGAGCTATCCTGCTCTTTACTTCTGCCACAGGTGGGGTGACTGTGAAGTGTCGCTCCAACTGACGCATCACCCTGTGAAAAGGAGTCCTGCCGGTAGAAAAGAAAACCATTTGTGATGGCTGATATTGTCGCCGCATGAATCTCATGATCTGATCACGGGTAAACCGGTTCAGCGTCTCCGGCACACCCAGGATATAATGCCCCAGCTCATGCCCCGCAAACAACATGTTTTCGAAATCATCGTAGATCAGCTCCGATGGCGCATCATGGTAGGAGTTGATCTCGTCGAGGATCACCTCTCTTTCCCGATCGATCAGTGCAGGTGAGAACTCGGAATGAAACAACATGTCAGCCAACAACTCTACTGCCCTGGGGAAATACTCGCTCAGGAAGGTAGCATAGTAGAAGGTCTCCTCCTTGGAGGTGTATGCATTGAGCTCTCCCCCCACGCTCTCCATACGCCCAGCGATATGATGAGCGCGACGCTTGTGGGTACCCTTGAAGAGCATGTGCTCCACAAAATGAGCCATGCCGGCCTCCTCCGGGTACTCATCGCGCGATCCGCTGTTCACCACAATGCCGCAGTGGGATATTTCGGATGGAGCATCGCGGTGAATGATACGCAATCCGTTTGATAAGGTATCTGTATAAATCATTATCTTATTTTTTTGGGGGGCGCTGCATGTAATGCTTCTTCTGCTCCGGTGTCAGTCGTTCTATGGCATAGCGCAGCATGGTACGGGGCATCACCCGGTGAAACCGGTCCAGGAAACCGGTCAGAACCCGTTCATCGCGCTTGCCGACCTCCCTTAACATCCAGCCGGATGCCTTGTGCATCAGGTCATGGTTGTGGGTGAGGAAGATCTCTGAGAGACGAAGGGTATCGCTAAAATCGTTGTTGCGGATGAAAGCAAGGGTAGAGACCATCGCGATACGCTGGTCCCAGAGCAGCTCACTCTCTGCCAGCTGGTACAGAAGTGAACGATCCTCTTTATCTTTTAGCCATTCACCCACGATATGGTAACAGGAGAGATCCACCAGGTCCCAGTTGTTCACCCTGGTGGTTTGGGTGAGATAAAACCGGACAATCTCCTCGCGACCGGCTTCATCGGCCTTCCTGCACTGCCCGGCAAGGATGACCAACGCGCAGAGGCGACATTCGTGCAGGGGATCAGCCAGCAGCTTCTTCAACTCCTGAAGTGAGGTAGCCATATAGCTTGCAGCAACCTTCCTGGTTTCGGGTACAGTGCAACCGATAAAACGGTCTCCCTCTCCATATTGACCTTTTCCGGTCTTAAAAAAAAAGGATGAATGATTTGCTCTTTCAGGACTGCCTAAGGTAAGTAATGCTTTTTTAATCTCTGTTGCCTTCATTTGAATGATCAATTTACTCTTGATATGGGATAACGGCCTTCATAAAAGCCGATGATGTTCCGCACCATCTCCTCTGACATGCGGATACGGTCTTCCAGTGTCTTGGTACCGGCATGGGGTGCCAGCACCACGTTGTCGAGCGTCAGCAGTTCCGGCAGGATCAGAGGCTCTTGCTCATAGACATCGAGCGCTGCGGCCCAAATACGCTTTTCCCTGAGGGTTGTGGCCAGTGCCCGCTCATCGACCATGTTGCCGCGAGCAGTATTGATAAAAACGGCAGTAGGTTTCATCATGCCAAATTGCTTCTCTCCGATCATATGATAAGTCTCGGGTGTGGAAGGCGCATTCAACGAGATGTAGTCGGAGCTCCGGAGCAGCTCATCAAGCGAAACCCAACGCGCCCCGTAAATCTCTTCTATCGTTTTATCCAGACGCTTACGATTGTGGTAGACTATCTCCATCCCGGAAGCGATGGCACGTCGTGCGAGTGACTGACCGATGCGTCCCATACCAATGATGCCCAACCGTTTGCCGTAGACCGGCAATCCCGTTTCGGCATACATGCCCCAGCTGACACCCTCAGGGCTCCGCAGCTTGCGGTCGTAATAACCGATACGGCGGCCGGCGGCCAGCAGGAGACCAAAGGCGAACTCGGCCGTAGGCTCACGTGTAGTGTTGGGGATATTCGTCACAACAATACCTTTCTCGGTGGCACATTCCACATCGATGTTGTTATACCCCACCCCGTAGTTGGAGATCAGCTCCAGCTTCACACCTCTCTCCATGATCTCACGATCGGTAAAGAAACCGAAGCTGGGGACCAGCACCTCGTAACCGGGAATCATCTCCAGCACCTCTTCCCTGCTGAAATGAGACTTACCAGTGGGCAGGGTCACCTCATAGCGCCCTTCCAGCTCTCTCAACCCCTCAGACTTCATACGGTAGGCGATCAATATCTTCTTCATATGTTTTCGGATTATTTTGAGTCCTTACCGGGCAGCTCCCGGAACTGTCTCTTCTAACGGAGAGCTGCCGGGAAATGTTCTGACAAAAATGGAATGATAGCAACGGAAAACAAAAAAACGAGTCCAATGACTCGTTTCCTTGCTCTTCAGGTTGGACTTGAACCAACGACCC
>CAZBFS010000088.1:0-6980 GCA_964491215.1 uncultured Proteiniphilum sp. | reverse complement strand
GTCACAGCCTTCTTGTTCATCCACTGGGTACGTTCCGACTCGCTGCTGATTTGCAATACCCCATTCTTGTTCACACGATTCACCAGTTTTTCAAGAATCAGCCGTTTCTGGTCCTCGTCGAGCGTGTCCGACGCGTTTACATCAAACGACAACAGCACCTTAGACGAAACCTTGTTCACGTTCTGTCCCCCGCTCCCACTGCTTCTGGCAGCGGTAAAAACACACTCCTCAATCAATTTATCTATGTCGATATCCATTGTTCCTGCGTTTGACAATATACCGCAAATTTACCCTTTTGTTTGGTAAATTAATATCCTATAAAAAAGTTTTGCGAACCCTTGCCCATTTTAGCCGACAGGATAATCCTCTTATATTCTGCGTACATTCACCCGTTATAGGCCAGTATCTCTCCGTTATCTCCCTGTTACCCCTCTGTTATCCCTCTGTATATTCTCTTATCATGATAAGACTTGTATAAGTCCAGTATAAGTCCAGTATAAGTGAATGGTTATTAATGGACTGTGTCTTGTCCTAAAATAGGTTTACACTAAAATCAATGTTTACCCGGGTATTGGTACAGTCATTTTTATCTCCTCGATAATTTCCGCAGATCGTGTTTTGTTGAGTCCAACCCTATCTGCAACAGCCATTACATCGCTGATAGTCGGTTCACCATTATTGTTAATGGTGGTTGTATGAAATCCGTTGAATCCGCTGCTAGGCAGAAGATCATAAGCAGGGGACAGTTTCCACTCTCCATCTATTAATTGGAAGGAAAAGTTCTTGGCGTGGTCGTCTCTATTTTTTATAGCAATGTTAAAAACCATTAGACGGAACAGCCGATATACCTCTTCCATATTTTTAGTCAAGATATGGCATAACTGCAACAGATCACCGTAGTCGAGGCTTGGCACGCGGTAATCGGCATTCAACAGCCCGGCGGCACTCACGGTATGAATTTTTCCTTGCGGAGTTCTGTCAAATCGCTCCACGCCAAAGTACTTTCCTTCAAAAAGCCGTGTTTCAGTCATATTGATACCGCACTTTTTAGCCAATAAGGAGTGTTTGTACTCAATCTCTCCAACATTCGCCGGATCCATGGTCGCCCTGAATTTGACGAGCCATTCTTTGCCATCTATCTTTACAAACACTTTAGGTCTTGCCCCACCAGAGGTGCCACCATATGCATATAATGTGTCAAGGAATTCTCCATCATAATCGGAAGCGAGGATTTTTTCTGTTTCGCTTGCCAGCGTATCGAAATCAAGAATTTCATCTTGTGTTGATTCACTATAATCGGGACGGTATTCTAAAGCACCTCGTCCGGTATTTCCAATTAAGGCCAATCGTTGAAGAATCGTCAGCTTAGCCGGATCGATTCCTTTACTCCTCAAATACCTGTCGAGGATAAGATTGCCCCAACCATCAGGCAGGCTGTCATCAAATACTCCAAAGCCCCCGTTAAATGGTGTGCGTTTTGCAATAAATAACTCTGGTTTAAGGGGAAGGTTGAATGGAGATATAGAAGTACCAAAAGAAAGGTACGCGGAATCATATTCAAATGCACAAAGGAAATCGGGAGTAAGAGCAATCCTTCCAATTTTCACCTTGTCCTTAAAAACCTCTATGACCTTCACCTCATTCATCGCGAGATCCTCTCTTCCTTTTCTTAATTTCTCCTGCATTCAATAAGTCATCCATGCTCTGGTACGACTTTTTTATGAATAACTCCTCAAAACCCTCCACATCATCAAGAGCAATGGCACACAACACCAGGTTATGAAGAGTTATTTGCCCACTGTTTTCAAATCGACGATAAGCGTCATAGCCTACACCGGCACGCTTGGCAAAAGCTTTCTGTGTAAGATCCCGTTCAAGTCTCCTCTCTTTTACCCTTCCTGCAATCCCTTTAAGAATATTATTCGGACTTCTATTTATAATTGTGGTTATATCCATAATTAACCCATATATATTATAACTATTGTGCTTTTAAACACAATAGTAAAGATAGAAATAATTATCAAATGATGCAAGTAGTGGGAGGCCAAAAATTTCCAGGATGTGATTTTTCTTGCTGTCCCTTTCCCGTTGCAACTCATTGTCGTGGAACGATACACCGTCTACCTCGATGGCAAGGATGGGAATGATTGAAAATCCCGAACAAGGTCTATAAGTTTATACTCTCTAACCATATCCATGGATGAAAACCGGGGATTGTTCAACAATATCTTCCCGGACAGCAGCTTGTGAATAATAATCTCGGCCGCCGATCCTTTTACATGCTTGTTGGACGAAAGAAATGAAAGAAATCTTTGTTGTACTCTTTGTATAGAAGGCTTCTACTCCATCCGGAAGTTGCTGTCGCAACATGTCCGCATGGTTTCTATTAGGTGCTATAAACCAACGCTGTTTAGTTACGACCATAACAGTTACGACGGTTACATGATATTCAACCAGCAGGTATACATTCTAGTGCTCGAATGAAGAAACATTATTAAAAAATTAAGACTACAAATACCTGAATGCTTTGTCTACAAGCTCTTGTTCCAAACGGGAGATTCCACATTCGGTTGCATACTTTCGCCACTTGGATACAACTTTTTTTATTTTGTTCAAGATAACCTTGGCTTGTACATCATTCAAACCAAAATATTTGGCAACATTCAGTGCCAGATCAAAATCCAACGAATTGTCATTCTCGGATATATTCAACTTTAATCCCACACCATTTTCATCAGGGTTTATATCATAAGCAGGCGAAAGCTGCCAACCGTTGTTGGTCAGTATGAACCCATGGTTACGTAAATGGTCGTCACAGTTTGAGACGGCAATATTAAATACAATCCTGCGCCATAATTGCTCCAAATTTTCACCGGTGTTGTCACAATTTGCCATAATCCATTCGGCAAGTTCCAGGTAGCTTACCTCATCTGCGGAACTTGCTCCATCGGAATATCCCAGGAGGGTCATAGCCTATGCAAAATGAATGCGTCGACCTGCTTCATTTCTGTCAAACCGTTTTGTCAGGAAGGTATGATGGTGTCCGCTGAATTTTTGGGCTTTTGATTCCGACATTCGAATACCGCATAATCGTGCCATTTTCGATGTCACAAATTCCCATGCACCCATATTCTTGGAGTCATATTTGCTTGGAAATTTGGCAATCCATAAATGCCCCTTTTCATCCAGAATATTTGCTTTTGGTCTGGCACCACCTAAAGATGAACCAGGAGCAATGAGCATATTCAGCCACCGGATATGCTCTTCGCGGGAAAGCTTTTCCGTTTCCAGTTGAAGGCTGGCGTATTCCAGTTCCCGTATTGATACCCAGGGCGGTGTTGTTATCCATAAACTCACCTTCGGGAGAGAATTTAAAGCGCAAAGCTCCCATACGGTTGCCATCGTATATTCCCATGAGAAAGTCTACTTCCATCAACAGACGCTCCGACCTGTTTTCTACACGAGCTTCTATTGCTTCACGCCGCTGCATGAGTGTACGCCCCCATCTGTCGGGTGCGGAATCAAGAAATAGTCCAAAATTACTTTTATCGTTGGGCAGATACTGTTTTCCGACAAACTGAGACAGATCGGGGTCCAATGCACGGAATTGAGCATGTTGCAACCATCCAGGATCATTCTCATAGGAAAAAATCTCCTTACCCCGGATGATTTCACTGTGCAGTGTTCCCATAAAGATAGGTTCTTCCAGCTCATACCAATCCATGTAGACATGTATCTCTTTTTGTTGTCGCACCATATCTTATTTTTTTGAGGCTCTTTCCTTTACCACCAGTTTTGCATCCTGCAACCTGCGGCCCAGATCGTCGTCTTTTGCAACCAAAAGGATGTCCTTATCAAGTCCCAATACAGCCAGTACCCTGAAGTAATAACCCATAGCTACGCTTTCGTCACCTTTCTCAATTTTAATCAAAGTGTTCCGTGAGATTCCGGCGCGTTCGGCAACTTGTTCCGAAGATAAGTCTCTGCGTAAACGAGCTAATTTTATGTTCTCTCCAAAAGATGTTAATGTTCTTTTTTGAGCAGGTAATAAGGGACGTTTCATTTTATAATGTTTATTATCATGCGCAAATGTATATATAATTGCGCACAAAAGGAAACATTATTAAAATAAATCATGCTGTATGCAAAGCGGCAAACTACATCGAAGCAGAACTGAGTCGAAGCATATCCAGGTCTTACGATTAATCCAATTCCGACAGTTCCAGTTTCTTCGGATCTATTTTCAGATATTTGATCCGCTCGCGGCGCCAGGTGTAGACAACGTGTATGTATCCATCCGCACCCTGAATTACCGAGGGATAGGAGTACTGACCCAGGGGAGAATCCTCGGGAATAAGGGCGGCAAACCATTCTTTTCCGTCTTTCGACAGAGCAATGTTCAATGGGGTTCTGGGCCCTTTTCCGGTACCTCCGGGAGGTATCACATGGTTGTAGACCAGGAGCTGGCGGCCGTCGTTCAGCGTCACGGCATCAGTTCCTGAGTTGTTGTTGGGCAGATCGGAAAGTGTCATCTCACTCCAGGTCTCACCGCCGTCGCGCGACCACGACTCGGCCAGCTTTCCTTCCCGGGTTCTGCAAATCATCTGCAGGGAACCATCTTCGTAGGTTAAAATACTGGGCTGGATGGCCCTGATGGCTTTTCCATCGTTAATGGGACCGACCTTCCTCCAGGTTTTGCCTTTGTCTTCGGTGATCTCGAAGTGAACTCTCCAGCCGGGGCTCCCCTCGAGACTGGAGGGACAGATCATCTTGCTGCCCACCATCACCGGCTTGTTCTTTACGGGTCCGATAAAACCTTCCGGCAGATGTTCCGGCTCAGACCAGGTGACGCCGTGATCAAAAGAGCGGACCAGGTGGCCCGTCCAGTCGCTCACCGAACTCCCTATCTTGTAAAAGAGCAGCAGCTCTTCGCCGGGAACCTGAAAGAGCACCGGATTCCAGCAGGCTTTCCGGAGCGTATCACTGAGGATGCCGTTGGCCACCGATACCGGAGCGGTCCACTGCTCATCCACCTTTCGAGAGACCCATATCTCCACATCGGGATTTCTCTCTTTGGTTCCTCCAAAGAAGGCGGCAACAAGCCCCTTGGGTGTTTCTGCGATGGTGCTGGCATGACATTCCGGAAAGGGAGCTGTCTCATAGAGAAACTCCTCCTCCACGATTCCTTTCCGCCAACGGCCCATACCCGGATCCAACTCCATGGTGAAATGATATTCGCCGGAGCCTATTTCACACACGAAGGAGTCCTCCCCGTTTTTTACATTCAGGTAACCTTCTCCACTCTTTAACGCTTTGCCTCCCTCTTTGATATGCAGGCTATTAAGCGGGAAATGAACCTCTGCAGTACTGTTGGCCGGTATTTTGATTTCCCATTCCAGCTGCTCGAAATTCTTTTTCCAGTGGCTCTCTACCTCACCGTACGGTGTTTTGTAGGAAGCATCCACATACGATAATTTCTCAATATCGAAGTTGGGTTTCATGATGACCTTTTTGAAGGCCACCTGCTGTTCGTCGGACTTGATTCCTGCCAGATTCTCGAAGCCAAAAGGAATAAAGTCACCCAGCAGCATCACGTGATTCCCTGAATTCATCTCCGGGTTTGCCGTATCTCCATTCCAGAGCTCCCAGATGGTGGTCGCTCCCTTTTTGGCCATATAGCCCCAGCTGGGGTAGGTGTCGTTGGAAGCCAGCTGAAAAGCGATATCCGCCCTTCCCATTCGGGCAAACTCCTTCAGTATCCACTGAGAGCCGATTACCCCCGTGGTGATGTGGGCACTGTATTGGTTGTTCTCCAGGATGCCATTCACCAGATGTTTCTCCACAGCCGGAATATGGGTTTCGGGAATCATTCCGAATGCCAGCGGCAACAGGTTTGCAGTTGCCGTACTGTTCCCGTAGTAAAGGCTGTCGGCATGAAAGAATGCATCATTGAACCCTTGCTTCACCTTCCCTGCCAGCGCACCAAAGCGGTCGGCATCCTCCGGAAAGTTTTGCAGGAGGGCAAACTTCTTCATCAGTTCAAGAATCTTGAAATAGTATGCCGTGGCGATCAGCTCACCATTGGTAATGCGATTCGGGTCCTGCGCATGGATCAGTTCCGGTGATTCAGGCGGCACGCACCAGTCGCCATACTTATCGCGCGGCATCAGATAATCAGCGGTCATATATTCCTCTTTCATATGGCGAACCCACCTTTTCATGCTTTCGTAGTTTTTCTCAACCGGTTTCAGATTACCAAACTGCCTGTAAAGCATATCGGCATTGAAAAAGAACGCGGCAGGCCAGGTGACGACATCCGAATAGTAGTTCCAGAAAGCGGGAGCCACATCGGGAATGGTGCCATCCTCACGCTGTGATTCACGGATGTCATCGATCCATTTGCTGTAAAGCTGCACATGCTCGAAGAGATAACTCTCACCCAGTCCTCCCATTGTCCGGTCGCCCAGCCAAGGCTGACGTTCGTTCCGCTGGGGGCAGTCGATCGGCATTCCCTTGTAGTTACCCCGTATTCCCCAAAATGCATTTTTCATGACCTGGTTGATCACCGGATCCGATGTTTCAATCTTGCCGATGAGATCCATCTGATCATTGACCACCTCACCAATAAAATTCTCTTTGGATATCTCACCCGGGTAGCCGGTTACCTCCACATACCTGAAACCGTGGTAGACAAATACCGGAGCCCACTCCTCCATGCCTTCTCCCTTGAGAATATATTTGTCGGTCACCCGTGCATCCCGCAGGTTATCCAGATAGAGGTTGCCGTCGGGCTGCAGTATCTCGGCAAAACGAAGCTGTACGGTATCTCCCTCGTTCCCTTTCACCTTCATCCGGATCCAGCCGACCATGTTCTGTCCCATATCCAGGATAAACTTTCCATCTTCAAGCCGCGTGATTGAGAGAGGTTTCAGGGTGTCGACCACCTTCATTCCTTCCATCATCTGCGCCCTGAGCGTCCC
>CAZBFS010000087.1:0-7058 GCA_964491215.1 uncultured Proteiniphilum sp. | reverse complement strand
ATAATATCTCCAAATTCCATATTTTGATTAATTTTGCAACCAGACAAAAATAGTCATTTTTTGTGAATTCTAAGGTATTTGGCATACAAATTATCGGGAGCAACTTCACAGTCACTCCCGATCATTTAACCAAAACCTTAACTATGAAAAAATTTTATTTTTTCCCCGGCAAATATAAGCTATTGAATATTGATTTCCAAGTTTTTGACCGGATAAATGCAGTTTTTAACTTTTCCCCTCGGGATGAATCACAGTGAGAATGAGTAAAATAATAGGTTCGGACAAGCATAGCGATAAGAAATTGTACATTGAAACTTACGGATGTCAGATGAACGTTGCCGACACAGAAGTGGTGGCATCGATCATGGAGATGGACGGCTACACCCTGACAAATAACGACCGGGATGCCGACGCCATCTTCGTTAACACCTGTTCCATCCGTGAGAATGCAGAACTAAAAGTGATTCAGCGACTGGAGTACTTTCAGTCACTGAAACGCAAGCGAAAAGATAATCTGATTATCGGCGTACTGGGTTGTATGGCCGAACGGGCTAACTCAGAACTGATTGACAAGCATCATGCCGACCTGGTAGTGGGTCCCGATGCCTACCTCGACCTGCCCAACCTGGTAGGAGCTGCCGAGCAGGGCGAAAAAGCGA
Source organism: uncultured Proteiniphilum sp. (assembly GCA_964491215.1). Classification (GTDB taxonomy): domain Bacteria; phylum Bacteroidota; class Bacteroidia; order Bacteroidales; family Dysgonomonadaceae; genus Proteiniphilum. Next base: position 6,399 of record CAZBFS010000087.1, on the reverse strand, counting down.
TGAACATCGAGCTGTCGAAGACGGAGACCTACAAGGATGTGATCCCCCTCAAGATGGAGGGTAGCAATATCACCGGATACATCTCCATCATGCGGGGTTGTGACAAGTTCTGCACATACTGCATCGTACCTTATACACGGGGCAGGGAGCGCAGCCGTGAACCGGAGAGCATCCTCAACGAGCTGCGGGTGATGCGTGAGAAGGGATTCAGGGAGGTGATCCTGCTGGGACAGAACGTCAACTCCTACCGCTACAAGGATAGTGATCGTACCATTGGGTTCCATGAGCTGCTGGCGCTGGTTGCTGAGGCCGCACCAAAGATGCGTATCCGCTTCACCACCTCCCATCCATGGGATATGAACGACGCCACCCTCGAGACCATTGCACAGTATCCCAATCTCTGCAATTACATCCATCTGCCGGTACAGTCGGGCAGCTCGCGCATGATGAAGATGATGAACCGTCGATATAACCGGGAATGGTATATGGAACGGATTGCGGCCATCAAGCGGATCATTCCCGACTGCGGCCTGTCGACTGATATCATGTGTGGTTTCCATTCCGAGAATGACGAAGATCATCAGGAGACCCTCTCGCTGATGCGGGAGGTGGGCTTCGACTCGGCCTTCATGTTCAAGTACTCAGAGCGCCCCGGCACCTATGCAGCGAAGAAGCTGGAAGACAACGTGCCGGAAGAGGTGAAAAACCGGAGACTGCAGGAGATCATCAACCTGCAGCTGGAGTTGTCGCGGCAGAGCAACGAGCGGGACATGGGCAAGGTGTTCGAGGTGCTGGTAGAGGGTTTTTCAAAACGTTCACGAGAGCAACTCTTCGGCAGGAATGAGCAGAATAAGGTAGTGATTTTCGACAAGCAGCAGCACCGGATCGGTGATTTTGTGAAGGTGCGGGTGACTGGCTTCACATCTGCCACACTGCTGGGTGAAGCGCTTGTTACAGCATAAACAGTCTCAGATAATCACCACCCGGAGCAAACAATTTTGCTCTCTGTCTGTTTATTTGATAGTATGATCGCTTACGGGCTATTCAGCTGCAAGAATACTTCAAACAGGGAAAAGACTGGCATGCGTGATTGACGAAACAGAAACTACTAACTACTAAACAGAACCAATTATGAATTCAGAATCAAAATTATTATTGGGATTGGGTATCGGTGTAGCCTTGGGTGCTGCCATCGGTTATATCATGGGTACAGACCGCAAGGAAGAGTGGCTGGAACAAGCCAATGAGTTTGCAGACAAGGTGAGAGCCAACGTGAAGTCAGCCGTCTATAAAGGCAAGAGCGAAGTACACGATATCAAGGAAGATATCGATGACATCGCCGACATCGCGAAGAAAGAACTGGCCAAACAATAACAGACTCTCTTAACCTACCTGACCGATGGAAGAAAAAAAAGTAAGTACGTTGTTTGAGGAGATGCGTGATGATGTATCCAAATATATCACCAGCACGCTCGAACTCGGAAAACTCGAGGTGTATGAGAAACTAAGCCTGGGCTCCTCGGCTATCACCTATGGATTGATACTGGGCGGTGTGTCACTCTTTGCCCTGTTGTTCCTTTTCGTCACGGCAGCCCTCTATCTGGGTGACCTGCTGCAGAACCTATGGGCCGGCTTCGGCATTGTGACCGCTTTTACCTTGCTGGTGCTGGTGGTGATGCTGCTGGTAGGCAAGCCGTTCAAGAAAAAGGTAACCAACAAGGTGATACGCTTCCTGATGGCGAACGATGAGACTGACAAAATAAAAGAGTAACCTATGAGCACTTACAAACTCACTCCGCTGGAAGAACTGCGACTGGAGAAAAAAAGACAGAGAGAGGAACGTAGCATCGCCAGCCAACGTCTCTCATATGAGTTGCAATATCTGAATGACAACTGGGGGTCAATGTTGACCAAGGGACTCACCTCATCGATGAAGACTAAATTTTCTGAGACAATGGACAACATCTCCAGTGGCAACTCCTACTCGGTGACACCATTTGTGACGCGCAAGAGAAACCCCTGGGTCAACCTGATGATGTCTAATCTCCCACTGCTCGGCTCAGTAACCTGGAAGCTGACCAAGCCGGCAATTATCGCCTTTGCCCTGAAGCAGGGCACCTCTATGCTGTTCGGCAGGAAAAAGAACAAAATCAGATAGTGGAACGGTGGACGGTGCTAACGCCGTCCACTTTTGCTATCTTGGCACATAGCTGATTCACCTCCTCAGCACTATGCACGTGCACGTTGAAGACACCTTCGAAGATACCATCCTTTGATGACACATTCACACTCTGTATATTGACCACCACGTCCTCTGCCAGCTTGGCCAGAATGCTCCCAAGAATTCCCAAACGATCGATGCCTGTGAAGGTGATGGATGCCAGGAATGAGTACTGACGGTAATCACCCCACGCTACCGCGATGATGCGGTCACCATAACTGGCTTTGAGTTTGAGCCCTGTCTGGCAGGAGCGTTTATGCACCTCCACCTCTTCCTTTTCGGTTATATAACCAAACACATCATCGCCCGGCAGGGGATTGCAGCAAGAATAAACGATGAAGTTCTTGCGGAAGCTTTGTTCCGTGAGACGATACACCTCCTTGCGATCGATCTTCACCTGTTTGGGTTCCTGAGAGACCCGTAAATTCTCTTCCTCCCCTTCGTTCAAAATAACCCTGCGGGGTTCCTGGGGCGATTTTTTGATGGCATTCATCGCCTGCCTCACGTAACGCACAAGCAAGTTATCCTGTTTCTCCGGTATCGGTTTCAGTTTAGAAAACGTCTCCTTTTGAACCGGGAGAGTCACCTCGTTATTACCGATCATGTAGTATAGATCCTCCTTGTTCTCTGCCTTGTAAGAATGGAGAATCTTGTTGAAGAGCGTGTTGTCGATCGGTTCGTTGCCGAACAGTTCGTCCAGCATATTTTTACCCTTCTCTGCTACTCGACGTCGCTGACGGCGGAGCGATGCTTCGATCTTGGTGCGTGCCTTGGCAGTGGTGACAAAGTTGAGCCACTCCGCCTGAGGGTTGACCGATTGGGATGTGAGGATCTCCACCTGATCACCGCTGCGCAGCTTCTGACTGAGAGGCACCAGCGTGTGGTTCACCTTTGCACCCAGACAGTGGTCGCCGATACGGGTGTGGATGATATAGGCGAAATCGAGAGCGGTAGCACCCTGCGGCAGTGTTTTTATCTCCCCCTTAGGGGTAAATACGAAGATCTCAGACGAGAAGAGGTTCATCTTCACCGTGTCGAGGAAATCGATCGCGTTGGGATTGGGGTTGGAGAGGATCTCCTGGATGGTTTTCAGCCATTTATCCAGTTCATTATCCTCCTCGATACGATTCTCCTTATACTTCCAGTGTGCAGCAAAACCTTTCTCGGCAATGTCATCCATGCGGCGGCTACGGATCTGTATCTCAATCCACTTGCCGTCAGGCCCCATCACGGTGAGGTGGAGCGCCTGATAGCCGTTGGCCTTGGGGTGACTCACCCAGTCGCGGATACGATCGGGACGCAACTTGTAGATATCGGTGATGGCAGAATAGATATCCCAGCACTGTTTCTTTTCATCCATTCCGGGATGGACCTCAAAGATGATGCGTACGGCAAACAGGTCATACACCTCGTTAAAGCTGATCGCCTTGCTCTGCATCTTGTTCCAGATGGAGTAGACCGACTTCACGCGGGCACGCATCTCATACTGAATTCCCATCTTATCGAGTGCCGGAATTACCGGAACAGCAAAATTCTCGTATATCTTATCTCGTTCAGGAGCGCTCTCCGCGATTTTTGCTTTTAGGTCGGCATACACCTCAGGATGCTCATACCGGAAACAGAGCTCTTCCAGTTCCGTTTTGATGGCAAAGAGACCCAATCGATGTGCCAACGGCGCATAGATATAAAGCGTTTCACCGGTGATCTTAAATTGCTTGGTGGGACTCATTGAAGAGAGGGTACGCATGTTGTGGAGGCGGTCAGCTATCTTGATCAGAATCACACGGATATCGTCCGACATGGTGAGCAGCAGCTTGCGGAAATTCTCTGCCTGCGCCGATACATTCTCACCAAACATACCTTGCGATATCTTGGTGAGTCCATCCACAATCTGGGCAATCTTTTCACCAAAGAGAGCACGTATATCCTCTGTGGTATAGTCTGTGTCCTCCACCACATCGTGCAACAAGGATGCAGAGATGGATGTGGACCCCAGCCCCATCTCCTTCGAGACGATGCGGGCGACGGCCAGCGGGTGCATGATGTAGGGCTCGCCCGAACGGCGGCGTGCACCTTTATGTGCCTCCTTCGCCATATTATAGGCGCGTGTGATGATATCCACCTTCCGCCGGTGATTTGAGTTGAGATAATCCTCCAGGAGTTTCTGAAACTCCTCTTCAATCATCTGCTCTTCCACAATCATTTTTTCTTCGTCACTCATATTCCGTAAGATCCTCTTTGGGTGCAACCGTTTAACCGCAAACGAAATTACAAATAAATCGAGAGAAAACAGCATTTGATTCTTTTTTTTGAGGAGGAGTGGAGGAAATTGAACAAAAAGAGTGTACCTTTGTTCCATCAAACAACAGGGGTGCCCACATTACGGGCTGAGATCATACCCATATCACCTGATCCGGATAATGCCGGCGGAGGGAAAGAAAGCAGCACACATTCCCGTTAGCTCTTTCACAGGTATACATCTTTTACAAATCCCCTTTTTTATTTCACTCACAACCGATGTGCAAGGTGAAACACTTTGTCCATCCAAAAAAAAACAGGTAAAATGAAAAAGGTTTTCTTTTCTTTTCTGCTGATACACTTCTCAGCAACAACCTTACAGGTAACGGCGCAGGCAGATACCGCGCCCGGTGACACAATCAGCAACATCCGGCTGGAGGAAGTGATTGTCTCCGGCACACGGGCAGGAGCACAGACTCCGGTCTCCTACACCAATATCAGCTCTGCTGATATAAAAAAACAGAATGCAGCACGGAACATCCCGTCCATCCTTCAATCTACACCCTCACTGGTAGCGTTCACTGAGGACGGACTGGGTGTGGGCAACACTTTTTTCAGGATACGTGGTACCGATGCCACGCGCATCAATGTGACGCTCAACGGCATGCCCCTCAACAACCCGGAGAGCCAGGAGGTCTACTGGGTGAACCTGCCTGACCTCTCCAACTCACTGCAGAGCATCCAGATACAGCGAGGTGTGGGGACATCCACCAACGGCTCAGGTGCTTTCGGTGCAAGTATCTCACTCAGGACCGCCGGTTCCCGCTCCGAGGCTTACGGTGAGGCATCCACAGCGGTGGGCAGCTACGGCACCTTTTCCTCCTCAATCGCCGCCGGTACGGGGATCAGTGAGAAGGGCCTCTCATTTGATGCCCGCTTCTCACGGGTGCTGGGTGAAGGGTATGTACGCAACGGCACTGTAGATCACAGCAACTTCTACGGTGTGCTCTCCCATTACGGTGAGCGTCAGCTGCTCCGACTCAGTTACCTGAGGGGGATCCAGCATACAGGCATCACCTGGGAGGGGGTGTCGGAAGAGCAGATGCAGGATCCGGAGTATGGTCGGCGCTACAACCCTGCCGGCGAGTACTACGATGATGCGGGTAACCGGCTCTACTACGACAATGAGACCGACAACTACTACTCCCACATCCTTCAGCTCACCCTCTCACGAGAGCTGAGCCGCACCCTCTCACTCAACACGGGAGTGAGCTACAACCACGGGTATGGTTACTATGAGAACTACAGATACAACCGTAAATATTCCGATTTCGGGCTGGAACCTCAGACCATCGGGGAAGAGACCTACAGCCGTACCGACTTTATCCGTCGCAAGCTGATGGAGAATGATTTCTATGTGGCCAATATCGGCTTCGACTATCACAGGGATGCACTGAAGCTCACTTTTGGAGGACTCTACAGCTTCTACGACGGGGATCATTTTGGCCGTTTGCCCTGGATCAAGCATACAGAAGATATCCCGGCGGACTACGAGTGGTACCGCAACATGGGACGAAAAACAGAAATGAGCCTCTTCGCCAAAACGCAATATCAGGTGAACGAAAAGCTCTCTCTCTACGGTGACCTGCAATACCGCCATGTGGGCTACCGTTTCACCGGGTTGGACGACGACCTGATGGATCTGAGCGGCAATTTCAATTACGATTTCTTCAACCCCAAGGCAGGTCTGTTCTATCAACCGAATCAGGCAAGCAGTCTATACGCCTCTGTTGCGGTGGGACAACGAGAGCCGCTGCGTGCCGACCTGAAGGATGGCATTAAGGGGGGAGCGCTGAATCCCATCAGGCCGGAACGAATGATCGACTATGAGCTTGGCTACCGATATAACAAGAACGGGTTGAAATTGGGTGTCAACCTCT
>CAZBFS010000086.1:0-7215 GCA_964491215.1 uncultured Proteiniphilum sp. | reverse complement strand
TGAGGTCAATCCACAGAAAGTTCTGTATGGGGTTTGATTTAAGGAAGTCAAGGCTGCGGCTCAGTCTGACGATGCCATCCTTGTGATAAAACAGTTTTACTTCCGCCATGGTCTTTTTCTTTTAAATCGTGCATAAATCAGTCCACTGATGCTTTTGGCTCTGCCGGCCTGATCAACGGCTCCAGCAGGTTGGTGAGTTGTTCGAACTGCTCTATGGAGAGCTGTTCGGGCCTCTTGGTGAGCATCGGGTCGTCGGGCAGCGGACTCTCTTCTGACAGCAGTGACTTGATGGAGTTGCGCAGCATCTTCCGTCGCTGGTTGAAGCTGGTCTTCACTACTGTTTTGAACAATTTTTCATTACAGCCGAGCTGCTTTCGCTTGTTGCGGGTGAGCCGCACGACTGCCGATTTGACTTTGGGCGGAGGGATGAACGCCTGCTCGTTCACCGTGAAGAGGTACTCTATGTCGTACCAGACCTGCAGCAGCACACTGAGGATGCCGTAGGTCTTGCTCCCGGGTGAAGCGGTCATGCGTTCCGCAACCTCCTTTTGGATCATGCCCGCGCAGCAGGGAACAGACTCCCTGTGGTCGAGCAGCTTGAAGAATATCTGTGAGGAGATGTTGTAAGGATAATTGCCGATGAGGCAGAAGCTCTCGCTGAAGAGTGTCGACAGGTCCATCCGTAGGAAGTCCTGTTCCAGAATACGACCGTTGAGCGCGGGGAAATGTTCTTTCAGGTAGGCCACCGACTCGCGGTCGATCTCCACCACGGTGAGGTCTCTGCCCCGCTCCAGCAGGTGACGGGTAAGCATGCCGGTGCCAGGCCCCACCTCCAGTACAGGGAGGGAGGGGAAGCCCTCAAGGCTCTCCGCGATGCGACGTGCTATCGCTTCATCCTTGAGGAAGTGCTGTCCTAGGTTCTTTTTTGCTCTTACCTGAAACATTGTAATCTTCCAATTATTCCTTATCTTTACCGCCGCAAAGGTAACATTTTATTATCAGAAATAAGATAAACGCATTCTAAAAAAACAAGATAGATGGTGCCCGAACATGTTGCGTGGATGCGGTTGCACCTTTTCGTCTTTTGATGGAATGAACAAATAAACAATGAACAGGTGAAGATAACTGCTGCATCCCTGAAGAGCCTATTGAAGACAGTGCTCTCCCTGCTGCTCGGATTGTTTATCATGTGGGCCATGTATCGCGACACCAATATGGGTGAGCTTTGGGAGATCACACGCTCCGCAAACTTCTGGATCATTGCCTTCTCCCTGATCTTCGGGCTCATCGGCAACATCCTGCGTGGTCTCCGTTGGGAGCTGTTCGTCCATACGCTCGGGTATCATCCCCCCCGTGCCAGCCTGGTCTATGCCACACTGGGCAATTACGCCGTCAACTTCGTGCTGCCGCGTGCCGGCGATGTGTGGCGTTGCGGCGTGGTGAGCAAGTATGATCGCATCCCCTTCTCCAGGACGCTGGAGACTTTTCTGGTGGATAAGGTGGTCGACATTATTGCCGGCCTCACGGTGATCCTGGTCAGCGTGGTGCTCTACATCGATTTTTTTATCTCCTATTTTCGCGACAACCCGCAGTTCGCTGAGAATATGAACAGCTTCTTCTCTTCGGTATGGGTCTACCTGATCATCGCGGCGATGTTGCTGGCTGTCATCGTGATGCGTACCTTCTTCCGCCATACATGGCTGATGATCAAAATAAAGCGATTTGTCATCACCCTCCGTTATGATTTCCGGCTTATCTCCGGTATGAAGGAGAAAAAGAAAATAATAATCTATACGATCCTTCTCTGGTTCTGTTTTTATTTGTATTTTTACATCTGCTTCTTTGCGTTCGATTTCACGAGCGACCTGGGACCGCTGGCGGGGCTGATCGTCTTCGCAATGACCAACATCGGTATATCTGTGCCGGTACAGGGTGGCATCGGTCCCTGGCATTTCATGGTGATCTCCTCCCTGCTGATCCTGGGGGTGGCCGAGAATGAGGCGCTCGCTTTCGCGGGTGCTGTCTTCACCATCCAGTCGGTTTGGCAGATCCTCTACGGGTTGGTTGGCGTCATTGCCATGCCGCACGTGAAGAGGGAAGCAGTAGAGATAGACAACGAAAAAACCCAATAAAGAAAAGATTACATGGCTACAACAGATTTGCAACAGCTTACTCCCCAAAGCGTGTGGAAACATTTCCATTCCCTCACCCGCATACCACGACCCACCGGTCAGATGGCGGAGGTGACCCGTTTCGTGACTGACTTCGGGAAGGCGCTTAACCTGGAGACCAGGCAGGATAAGGTGGGCAACGTGGTGATCCGCAAACCGGCCACCAAGGGGTACGAAAACGCCAGGATGGTGATCCTGCAATCACACCTCGATATGGTGCCGCAAAAAAATAGTGATGTAGCCCATGATTTCGCCAAGGATCCGATACAGGCCTACATCGACGGCGAATGGGTGAAGGCCCGCTCTACCACTCTGGGTGCCGACAACGGCATCGGCTGTGCCATGATGATGGCTCTGCTGGAAGATGAGACGCTGGAACATCCGGCAATAGAAGCGCTCTTCACCATCGACGAGGAGGTGGGTATGGATGGTGCCAACGGTCTGAAGAAAGGGTTCCTGCAGGGATCACTGATGCTCAACCTGGATACGGAAGAGGATGGTGAGCTCTGCATCGGTTGTGCCGGCGGCAGAGATGTGAACGTCTCGTTCCGCTACAAGCCCGTCAAGGATATCGACAAGGGCGACATCGCTTTCAAGGTGAGCCTGCGCGGCCTCAAGGGAGGTCACTCCGGCGTACAGATACACCTGGGACGTGCCAATGCCAACAAGCTGATGAACCGCTTCCTGAAAGAGGTGGTGAAAAACTACGAAGCCCGTGTGGCCGCTATCCAGGGTGGCTCGTTGCGCAATGCCATCCCCCGCGAGTCGTTCGTGGTGTTGACCATCCCGGAGCAGCTTTCCGACGACCTGCTGGACCTGGTAGCTGAGTATGAAGAGATGTTTCGCAACGACTTCGCCGGTATTGAAGAGGGCATCTCGTTCAAGGCAGAACGTACCGACCTGCCGAAAACAGTGATACCTGTAGAGGTGCAGGATGACCTGATCAACGCGGTGGAGGGATGCCCCAACGGGGTGATCAGCTACCTGGCCGATTTCCCCGGTGTGGTGGAGAGCTCTCTCAACCTGGCACTGGTGCAGTCGTCCGATGAGGGTATCGATGTGAAGCTGCTGGTGCGCAGCTCCTCCGAGAGCCGCAAGGATTGGGTCTGCTCCTCTGTGGAGAGCCTCTTCCTGCTTGCAGGCGCCAGGGTGGAGTTCGATGGTGATTACCCCGGCTGGCAACCCAACGCCCAGAGTGAGCTGCTAAACACCATGGAGCGGATCTACCTGGAGAAGTTTGACCAACGTCCCAAGGTGATGGTGATCCATGCCGGACTGGAGTGTGGTATCATCCAGTCGAATGTGGAGCAGAAGCTTGACATCGTCTCCTTCGGTCCCACCATCACGGGTGCACACTCACCCGACGAAGCGGTGAAGATTGACACTGTTGCCCGTTCCTATGATTACCTGGTAACGATCCTCGAGAATCTGAAATAAAGATGCACAATACACTGATTGTTTTTGCTTCGAACCACGGAACGGTTGAACGGTGTGCCCGTGAGCTGTTCAAGCTCATTGATGGCAAGGTGGATCTATGCAATTTAAATCGTAGGGAGGCAATACCTGATCTGAACGTCTACGATACTCTTATTGTGGGAGGATCCATCCATTACGGGAAGATACAGAAAGTGATCGCCGGTTTCTGTAAAAACAATCAGACATTGCTGGCCGATAAGCGGCTGGGACTCTTCATCAATTGCCTCTACTCCGGTGATAAAGCACAGCAACAGCTGGATAGTGCGTTCCCCGGAGGCCTTGCCTTGCATGCGCTTGTGCGTGATTATTTCGGAGGTGAGCTGAATGAGAAAAAAATGAATTTCTGGGAACGGTTCATCACGCGCCAGATTGTTCGCAGCGAGGAGCTGGAGGTTGTGCTCTACAAAGATAAGATAGCACGTTTTGCTGAAATCATCTCATCAGACCATGAGGAGGACACCTGAGAAACATATCCTGTTACCACTGGCGCTGGTGGTCTATGCGATTGTCATGGGGATATATGCATACCCTCGTTACCGCATCTCGGGCAACTGGGTCGAGTATTTCACGGTCCTCGGCATCACCCTGCTGTTGGCACTCATCCTTCACTTTCTACTGAAACGCAGGCAGCAGATCCGCAAGCGCTTCAATGGGGAAGAATAAGTCACTGAGTGATAACCTGTGAGTCTGTTATCGGTTACCCCCGACGTCTCACACAACAAATAAAATGCCCGCTGCAAGCATACCCTTGTTTGCCGGGCTTTTTTTTAACCTGCTCCCTCAGAAAGGGAGAAATTGTTGTCACAAAATCTAACGCTCGTCGTCTTTCCTATACAAACAGATTAAATTTTTGGTATGATGAAGAATAAAATTCTTGCGCTGATGGTTTTTGCGCTGCTTGTAACTGGTCTGCAGGCACAGACAACGTTGAATGAACTATACCGCGAATTTGCCGGTGCCGAGAATGTCACGAAGGTGAACCTGAATGGTCTGGCGCTGATGCTTGCCAAGCCCTTCATGGAGGATCATGGTAGTGGCAAGCTGACCAGCATCCGTGTTCTCTCTCTCGAAGAGTGCCCGCAGGAGGTGAAGGAGCGTTTCAGCCGTGCCGCGATGAGTTTCCGTGATGATCGGTATGAGCTGTTTCTCAATGCAAATGATAAGGATGGGAAGGCACGGATCTTTGTGAAGATCGAAGATCAGCTGATCCGGGAGATGGTGATCATGACAATGGGCGATGATCCTACCCTGGTGCACCTGAAAGGGAAATTCAGGCCGTCCGATATCGACGAGATGAGTAATGGAGGGAGGTGAATTCAAACAGCGGTTTCTCGGCTTCAGCGGGTTGATCTTCCGCTATGCCTTTGCTGTCACAGGCGACAGGCAGGATGCGGAAGACATCGTCCAGGATGTGTATGAGAAGCTGTGGAAGAAGCGCGAGATGCTGACAGTGGTGGAGAACGACGAAGCCTATGTGGTCTCGACTGCTCGTAACAGTTCGCTCGATCGTCTCCGGATGCACTCCCGACGCCGCACAACAACCCTCACCCCGGCGATGGAACCGGGTGAGGAGGGTGACGAGCTGAGCCGGCTGGAAGCGAAAGAGCAGCTGTATCACCTGGAGCGTATGCTCACCACCCTTCCCGCGAACCAGCAAAAGGCAATCCGCCTGCGTCATTTCGCCGGTCAACCGCTGCCGGAGATAGCAGCGGCGATGCAACTCACGGAGATGAATGTGCGACAGCTCCTGTCGAGAGCAAGAAGGAACTTGAAGGACAAAATGAAGAAGGTTGAGTATGGAGAAAGATATTGAAGCATTGCTTGAGAAGTTCTACCGCGGTGAAACAGATCGTGATGAGGAGCAGCTGCTGGCCGGTTATTTCAAACGGGAGCCACTGCCGGAGCAATTCGAGGCGGACAGGAACCTGTTTCAGTCGCTCACGCAAACCGCCTCGGAGATACCGGAGGGACTTGAACAGCGGATGGGTGAACTGATCGACTCGCTGGAAAATACGGAGAGGTCTGAGACGTCTGAGAAATCAGAGAACTCGGAGAAGAGAGTGAATGCACCGGAAAAGAGGGTGATCATCCGAAGAGATTTCAGGCTGCAGATCGCCGGACTGGTGGCGTCGCTGCTGATCGTTGTCGGCATCGGGATCTGGACTTACTTCGGCAGAGACAGCAAAGAGCCGCTGCTTGCCGATACCTTCGAGAACCCGGAAGAGGCAAGGGAAGCCACCCTGGAAGCGTTGCAGCTCTTCGCCGACAACTTCTCAAAGGGTACCCGCTCCATGGAGCAGGTGGAGAGGCAGATGGATGCGACATTCGGCATCCTGCGTGAAGTGCTGGGTCAGGATGTGGCCCCCGCAAATGATTCAGATAAACAGGAACAATAGTATTCATAAACAATGTGCAACATGAAAAAAATGATGATGGTGCTTGCGCTTGCCCTCACAGCCTCCGGGCTGTTCGCGCAGAAGAATCCGTTTGAGAAATTCACGGACATGGAGGGTGTGACATCGGTCTACATTTCGAAGAACATGATGTCGTTGATGCCCAAAGATTCGAAAATCGATTTTGGCAACGTGGATGTCTCTAACTTTATCAATAAGCTCTCGTCGATACTGATCCTCACCTCCGAAAACAAGCCGGTGGCAAAGGAGATGGTATCGCTGGCAAACAGACGGATCCAGGAAGATCAGTATGAGCTGCTGATGCGAATCAAGTCGGATGACAATGAACGGGTTAACTTCTATATGAAGGGCAAACCGGAGAACATCGGCGAGATGCTCATGATCGTGGAAGATGACAATGGCGAGAGTGTGATCATGCAGTTCCTGGGTGATTTCACGCTCGATGATGCCAGGCAGATCACGGATGGCATGCAGAAGAAATAGAAATAAGAGCAACCATCTCTGCAATCCTCCTCACACCGGATGAACATCTGTTCGTCCGGTTTTTTCTTGTCCGGCTGATAGGGGCCGATCAGGTAAATTATGTTATATTTGTTCTGTAATTCAATTCAGAAGCATGACAGAAGATTCGTTCTCACTATCCGAACTGAACCGCCGCGTGAAGGATGCCATCCGCGATCATCTCCCTGAGACTTACTGGCTGAGGGCCGAGACCAGCGACGTGCGCCGTAACCAGAATGGCCACTGCTACCTTGAGTTCGTTGAGAAGGATGCGGATAAACAACATATCGTGGCCAAGGCACGTGGCATGATCTGGTCGAACGTCTTCCAGATGCTCTCCTCCTACTTCGAAGCAGAGACGGGACAGTCGTTCACCTCGGGGCTCAATGTGCTGGTGCTGGTGTCGGTCGATTTTCACGAGCTCTATGGCTTCTCCCTCACCGTGGTCGATATCGAACCCTCCTTCACGCTGGGTGAGATCGCCCGCAACCGACATCAGGTGCTCAGGCAGCTGGAAGAGGAGGGGGTGCTGACACTCAACAGGGAGCTGGCGCTGCCGGAGCTGACCCGCCGCATCGCGGTGATCTCCTCACCCACTGCTGCCGGCTACGGCGACTTCTGCGACCAGCTGGCCCGCAACAGCGGTGGCTTCG
>CAZBFS010000085.1:0-7258 GCA_964491215.1 uncultured Proteiniphilum sp. | reverse complement strand
GCAGACGCTCAACTCGCTCACCAAGGAGATGGACGACCGCTATGAGCTGCTGATGAAGGCACATGTGCGTACCGTTAAGGAGTATAACGATAAGTTCACCAAGCGACGGCTCAACCCGGAAAAGGGACACCGCTACATGCCCTATATCGTGGTGGTGATCGACGAGTTCGGAGACCTGATCATGACCGCCGGCAAGGAGATCGAGATGCCCATCGCCCGTATTGCCCAGAAAGCACGCGCCGTGGGAATGCACATGGTGATCGCCACCCAGCGACCCACCACCAACATCATCACCGGCACCATCAAAGCCAACTTCCCCGCCCGTATGGCGTTCCGCGTCACCTCGCAGATCGACTCGCGCACCATCCTCGACATGAGCGGTGCCAACCAGCTGATCGGTCGTGGCGATATGCTCTTCTCGCAGGGTAGTCACCTGATCCGTATACAGTGTGCTTTCGTCGACACCCCCGAGGTGGAGGAGATCACCCAGTATATCGGGAAGCAGAACGGCTATGACCACGCTTTCGCGCTGCCAGACGTTGCGGTAGAGGCAGAGGCAGCACCTGGTGCAGTAGACCTGAACGACCGTGATCCGCTCTTCGAGGAGGCTGCACGACTGATCGTGGTTCACCAGCAGGGCTCCACCTCTCTCATCCAGCGCAAGTTCTCCATCGGCTACAACCGTGCCGGACGGCTGATGGATCAGCTGGAGGCTGCCGGCATTGTGGGAGCCACCCAGGGTAGCAAGCCCAGGGAGGTCTTCATTGCCGATGAATATTCACTTGAGAAACTGCTAACCGCATTGCGCTGAGAAATAAACTCTCCTGCACCTGTTTGCCTGTGGAGAGGAGTGCTCTTCTCTCGTGGGTAAGAGCCGAGGTGTTAAACCGGCACCCCATTATTGCGTCTAAACGGTAAACCCATTAACAAGAATCAGGATGAACAAAAGAAACATACTCACCATTGCTGTTCTGCTTATCACCCTGTTGGCACATTCGCAACAGCCTTCAGCCGAAGCAAGAACCCTGCTCGATAAAACCTACGCATCATTTGAAGCATCGAAAGGCATCCGTCTCACCTTCCGTGCCGCCACGCTCGGCAACGACGGGAGCGAACAGATGGCAATGAGTGGCACCGCTTTTATCAAAGCAAACAAATTCAGGCTGGAAACCGACCAGATGGATGTCTGGTTCGATGGCACCACACAGTGGGTACTGATGAAAGAGGTGGATGAGGTGAACATCAGCCACCCGACGGGTGAGGAGATCACCGCGGTCAGCCCTCTGGCACTGCTGGGCATCTACCGTAATGGTTACACCCTTACGGCACCCGTAGGCAAGAATCTCAACGGCAAAAAGGTTCAAATGATCAGGATGGTGCCTGCCATCGAAAACAAGGAATACAAAGAAGTGGAAGCTGCCATCGACCAAAGCAGCCAGACACTGGTACAGGTGACCCTGACCCTGCGCAACGGCACTATGCAACAGATCGACATCTCTGACTACAACGCCAACCATAACTTCACCGACGTGGAATTCCGGTTCGACAAAAGCCGTTATCCGAACGTCGAAATCATCGACCTGAGATAAAGCTCCCGAGGGGCAACTACCTTCATATTTTCCATTTACCCCGGATAGATATTGCAAATATCGGTTCTTGGTGTAAAAGAATCTTTGTACCTTTGTAGCAATTAATCAACCAAACCCCTTCTCCCGATGACTCCCTGACAGAGAAGGTTTTTTAAATTGTACGAAACATATGAACGAGAAAGTAAGATGCCTGGTCATCGGATCGGGACCTGCCGGCTACACGGCTGCCATCTATGCATCGAGGGCCAACCTGGAACCGGTGCTCTATGAGGGAATGGAACCGGGTGGACAGTTGACCACCACCACCGAGGTGGAGAACTTCCCCGGATATCCCGAGGGCATCACCGGTCCGGAGATGATGGAAGACCTGAAAAAACAGGCTACCCGCTTTGGAACCGACGTACGCTCGGGAAGAGCGACTGCGGTCGACTTCTCTGTACGTCCACTGCAGGTGACCATCGACAATGAAAAGGTGATAGAAGCTGATACGGTGATCATCTCTACCGGTGCCACCGCCAAGTACCTGGGACTGGATGATGAGAAGAAGTATGCCGGTCAGGGTGTCTCAGCCTGTGCCACCTGCGACGGTTTCTTCTACCGCAAGAAAAAGGTTGCCGTAGTGGGTGGTGGCGATACCGCCTGCGAGGAAGCCACCTACCTCTCCGGACTGGCCGACAAGGTATACATGATTGTGCGCAAGCCCTACCTGCGCGCCTCGCAGATCATGCAGGAGCGGGTGATGAACAACCCCAAGATAGAGATTCTCTTCGAACACAATACCGTGGGTCTCTTCGGTGAAAAGGGCGTGGAAGGTGTGCACCTGGTAAAACGACTGGGTGAAGCTGACGAGGAGCGGTATGACATCGCGGTGGACGGCTTCTTTCTGGCTATCGGACACAAACCCAACACCGAGATCTTCAAGGATTACCTGGAGCTTGATGAGGTGGGTTACATCAACACCGAAGCCCCCTACACCAAGACGAGCACGGAGGGTGTTTTCGCCTGCGGTGACGTGGCCGATCCCATCTACCGTCAGGCGGTCACCGCTGCCGGCACCGGCTGTCGCGCAGCCATGGATGCCGAGCGTTACCTCACCGAAAAAGGACTTTGAACCTAACGCTAACCGCCAATTGGAATGAAATGACTCCCTGTAATCAGACAGGGAGTTTTTTTGTGCTTGTTACAGAGAAGAGAGGGAAAAAAATATTATATTTGTTCTTAAATCACCAACATGCATCTCTCATGAAGAAAACAGTCCTTTTACTTTGGTTTTTCCTTTCCGTTCTCCTTTCACAGGCACAGCTGTCGGAAGGCACCTACCGGGAGGGCAGCGACTCCCTCTGTTTGAAAGATCAGCATGCAACATTTCGAATCAGCGGCTTTGCCGGACTCTCGGTTGCACAAGTGGGAGAAGGTAATTATGAACAGCTGGATGACATTCTGATCATCCACACCGGAGAGTACTCCGGTTACAAGTCCTCCTCCCGGATACTGCCTGCTTCACGCAGAGACAGCTGTGTGGTGGAGGTTGTGGGCATGAGTAATTATCCCTTATCTCCAATTCTGGTAGAGTCTTACAACAAATCGGGCAAGCTGCTGGAAGGGAAGGTGACAACTCAGGATGGAAAGGTGTTTTTCACACAAACAGATAAGATCGGTTCTATATCAGTATCGGCAATGGGTTATCATACCCATAGGATAGAGTTTGAGCCGGAGAAAGACTACCGCGTACAAATTGCTGAGAACGAGGTTGTTGAAAACAGGGATGTGGTTCTCCGCTGCAAAATAATTGATGAGGAGACCATCTCCCTGCTGATGTTGAGCGATGACTTCAAAGCGGGGAAAAACCGCGACCGCGAGTTACAGAAGCTCATCAAGAAAGGGCGCCGCAGCAATATGATCGACAAACGGATGAAAAAGGTGTACGTCCCCTATGTACGGAAATTCTAACCCTTGATCAGAGTCAGGAGAGCAGTTGCCGCACCTTTTCAGAGACAACACGTCCCTCTGCTCTTCCCGCCACTCGTTTGGTAGCGACAGCCATCACCTTCCCCATCTCTTTCACTGAGGCTGCACCTGTTTCTGCAATAATCTCCTTTATGATGGCTGTCAGTTCCTCTGCTGTGAGTTGTGCAGGAAGGAACTCCTGAATCACTTTCATCTGTTCAATCTCAGGCTCGACCAGGTCGGGCCTGTTTTGTGCGGCATAGATCTCCGCACTCTCTTTACGCTGTTTCACCATCTTTTGCATAATGGTCACAGCAGCTTCATCGGTGAGGTCATGAGTAGCACCCTTGGCGGTTCTTGCCTCCAACAACTCTTTCTTGATCCCTCGCAATGCTTCCAGCCGCACTTTGTCTTTGGCCAGCATCGCCTTCTTGATCTCTTCGCTGATTACTTCTATAAATGTCATATGGTCTCTACAATCTTAATCAATTATATTCAATCTCTCAGCATCAATCGAACAACGATCCCGATGCCTGGGGTGTATCCGTTTTGAAGATCCTCGGATTAAAGTCCGGTTCTCTCTTGAAAACAGGTGTCTTCTCCAGAGCTTCCAGCACCTTGTCGTCGTCCAGTTCATCGATGGTGAGCACAAAGGGCTCCAGGCGGTAGTTGACGGTGGTGAGTGACTTCAACCCTGTCTTGCCATAATACTTCTCAATCAGCTCCTTGTCTTTCCGTTCCTGTTCAATCCTGGCATCCTGTTCAATCTGGCGCTGTATCTCCTCAGCCCTGGTACGCTCCTGATGCTGCTCTTCAATGCCGGGCACATCAGTGATGGAGAAGCCTGTGGCCAGCAGGGTCACCTTCACGTCATGACCCAGCTCCTGCTCTACAGCAGTACCCCAGATAACCTCTATCTCCCTGCTGAATTTTGACATGAAGTCGTGCATCGCATTCATCTCTTCCATCATCAGCGGATTCTCCTCTCCAAAAGAGAGGTTGATCAGAATCTTCTTTGCACTGAACACATCGTTGTTGTTCAACAGCGGTGAGTGCAGTGCATTGCGAATAGCGTCATTAATGCGGTCATCACCGTTACCGAGACCGCTACTCATAATTGCCACGCCACCATCTTTCAGGGTGGTCTCCACATCAGCAAAGTCGAGGTTCACATGACCATGCATGGTGATGATCTCGGCAATGCTGCGGGCAGCTGTTGCCAGCGTATCATCTGCCTTGGCAAAAGCGTTGAGCATGGTCAGGTCGCTGTAGATATCGCGCAACCGTTCGTTGTTGATCACCAGCAACGCGTCCACGTTGCAGGCAATCTCCTCCACCCCCTTGAGGGCCTGTACAATCTTGCGCGGCCCCTCGAACATGAAGGGGATGGTTACTATCCCCACCGTGAGGATCCCCATCTCTTTCGCCACACGAGCCACCACGGGTGCAGCACCGGTACCGGTACCACCTCCCATGCCGGCTGTGATGAAGACCATCTTGGTGCCGTCGTTGAGCAGATCCTCAATCATTGGCACGCTCTCTTCGGCAGCCTTCCTGGCCACCTCCGGCTTGTTGCCGGCACCCAGTCCGCCAGTGGTATGCTGTCCCAGCTGCACCTTCACAGGCACCTGTGACTCCATGAGCGCCTGGTTGTCGGTGTTGCAGAGAGCAAACGACACATCGTGTATCCCTCCCTGGAACATGTGGTTCACCGCGTTCCCGCCTCCACCGCCCACACCAATCACCTTGATGATGGCATCTGTACGGCTATCAATCAGAAATTCAAGTATCTCGTCATTCATTGCACACTGTTGTTACATCTGTTATTCGTCATCTTCAGAGAAGATGTTACCGAACATATCTTCCATCTTTGAGAGAAAACCGCTCTCCGTCTTCTCAGTTTTCTCCTTCTTCACCTTCTCCTTTTTCATCTTTTTTTCCTTCTCCGTTTTTGAGCGCCAGAGCCAACCGGTGGAGGATGATTGCTCCTCATCAGATGTCTCTTCCGACGGCTCCACCACGATCTTCTCACAATCATCAACTGCACTGAGGAACATACCCAGTACCAGGGTGAAGGAGGGATCACCTGTCAGCTCCGGTGCGTTGTTAACCATCGTTTTGCGTGCTGTAGCCCTGCGCACTTCCATTTTCAGCTTCTGTCCCAGGTAGAGATCCATGTTTTTGAGCAGGGAGGCACCACCGGTGATGATTACTCCTGCACCCAACTGTCCCTCGTAACCTGAGAGGGAAATCTGTTCCCTGATATTGGCGATGAGCTCATCGAGTCGCATACCGATCACCTTGTTCAGTTCAGCCAGATCGACATCGGGTTTGGAGGAGAAAGGGGAGGAGAAGAGTGGTCCCTCATGCGTCTCCAGTGCCTTGCCAAACTTTATTTTCAGCTGCTCCGCATCGTTCTCGGTGAAGTTGAGGGCACAAATATCTTTCGTGATGCTCCGTCCGCCAAAGGGAATTACCACCATGCGGCGCAGGGTTCCCTCCTTGTAAACAGAGAGGGTGCTTGTGCCGGCTCCGAAATCAATGAAAAGACAGCCCAGTTCTTTCTCTTCATCGGTGAGAGCGATTCCGGCGGCAGCTGTAGGCCCCACGATGTAATCTGCAATCTCCAGATCTGTCTTGGCAGTGATACTTTTCTCAATGTTGTTCATCAGGTTTGGTCGTCCTACAATCAACTCAAAGCCTGCTTCAATCTGGGTCCCGGTAACACCCACCGGACTTCTCTCCGGCTTGTCATCGATGTAATACTCCACATCGGCCACCTGGTAGTTGCGTTTCATATCAGGTTGGAACTGCTCCGCAACACTTCGCAGCTGGCTTACCACCTCCTCGGTGACCATCCCGGACGGCAGATGCCTCATCTCGTTGAACTCCAGGGTGTGGAGCGACTGACCGGCCAGCGACACGTAAACCTTTCCTATTTTACGATCGCTGCTGTTCTCCAACATCCGCACCAGCTTATGCACATTGGCCCCTGCCTGTTCGATATTGTATACCACCCCCCTGCGGATAGAGTTGCCGGAATCGATGCTGCCGCTGGCAATCACTGAGATGACGCCGTTCTCATTCCTGCGTCCCATCACTCCTTTTATCCTGGAGGTACCCAGATCGATCACAGCCGTAAATCCTGATGAAGTCATATGATTGATGAACTTTTGATTATATCTTTTTTAACAAACACTCTCCCAAACGCTTTTGTTTGCACATTCACAACATTTAAGGCCTCTAACGGCCGAAAAGAATCATGTTGGTATCAAGTGCGATGAAAGAGAGCATGCTACTACTTCCTGGTACAAACCACCTGGTTGTCATATTTCAGGTTTATTTCACTGTATCGATTCCATCCCACCACATTCAACCCCTTATCCACAAATCGCACGAATTTGGAGAGCTTGGCCGGGAAATCCTCCAAACCTCCCATCACAACTTGAAAATCACCTGCACGGGGGATTAGCACCACATCACCATTGCTCCTCACATCAATCTGTTCGATCCATGCATCCCAGTTGGCATTGCGATGCAGGAACATGGCAAAATCGTATAACTGATCCCGTGCAAACGCCTCTGTCACTGCTCCAGTTGCTAACGGCACATAAACGGCAAAGGCTGTTGAGACAGGCATGATGCGTCGTTCCTGGTCCACGTAAAAACTACCCTCTCTGTCGGAGATCACTCTCAGCACCGGCTGACGTTGACGGATGAGA
>CAZBFS010000084.1:0-7265 GCA_964491215.1 uncultured Proteiniphilum sp. | reverse complement strand
AGATAGCATCAACAGGGCATTCGTCGATACATGTTCCGCAAGCAATACAATCTTCGTTAATTACGTAAGCCATAATAAAAAATAAGTTAGTTAATGTATGTGGATATTTGATTGTTGTTGCAAAGGTAAAAAGTTTTTTGAACAATGAAAAAAGAATCCCGATATCTTTCAAAATCTCCACACAATATCCCGTTGGGGGATTCGTTTTAATCAGGTATGAAGATTGCATTTACACTCATCCTGCTCTCCTTGCTGCTATCTGCCAGCAACAACGGCTACGGTCAACAGCGTAGCCTGCAACATCGTCCTTATGCCGATCAGCAGCTGTTTCACCTGGGGTTCAGCGTAGGATTTCACACACAGGATCTGATCCTGACCCAATCGGGATACCAAAGTGAGAATGGTGAGGTCTGGTTTTCAGAGATTCCGGATTATTCACCCGGTCTTTCGGTAGGAATGATCGCTGATCTTTACCTGTTACGACACATGAATCTTAGGATATTGCCTACGCTGAACCTGGGCGGAAAAGATCTCTTCTTCCGAGAACAGGATTCGGGTGATGAGTATGCCACAACCCTCCGTAACAACTATCTCACCCTGCCAATTCACTTGAAGATATCGGGAATCAGGATCAACAATTACAAACCTTACTTCCTGCTGGGGGGATACGGCAGCATCGAGCTGGCATCGAAAAAAAACCGGGCGGTGCTGTTGAGACAGTTTGACACGGGTTTAGAGATTGGTGCCGGTTTCAGCTTTTATCTTCCCCTGTTCACGCTCTCTCCCGAGTTGAAATTCAGCTTCGGACTCACCGATTTATTGGAAACAGACCGCCGCGACCTGAAAGATGAAGAGCTGATGAAATACTCCCTCTCTCTCTCAAAAGCCACACAGCGGATGATCACACTCAGTTTTCATTTTGAATAGCATCATCACCCTGGCGGAAAAGCGAGTCATAGGTTCGTTTGTTGCGCAGGTAATATGCAATCAGGATGCTTTTGTGGTACTCTCCCGGCAAGTTACCATTCAAAGTAAGCCGCAGGTTCTCCCGTCGATTTTCCAGATAGGATGATCTCATCTTCAGAAAATCACGATATGCTTCAACCACCGCGAAACTGCTCTTCACCTTTCCCACCATCAGAAGATGTAACAGTGCCAGAAAATCGAGTATGATACGAACAAAAAAAGTGGTAACCAATCTCTTCCGGGGCAGGTTCTTGTAAAGCATCAACAGGTTGTTACGGAAATTGAGGTAAAGCTTACGCGGATTCTCCTTGCCAAGAGACGCACCTCCAACATGGTAAACTACGGAAGAGGTGACACAGACTACTCTTCTGCCACGGGCATTGAGACGCCAACAGAGGTCGATCTCTTCCATATGTGCAAAGAAGCGGCTATCCAAGCCTCCTGCTTTCAAATAATCGCTTCTGCGGATGCAGAGACAGGCACCTGTTGCCCAAAACAGAGGCTTTTCACTCCTATACTGGCCATGATCCTCTTCCACGACATCCAGGATACGCCCCCTACAAAAGGGATAACCGTAACGGTCTATGAGACCGCCGCCGGCACCGGCATATTCAAAGTGACTCCTCTGATGAAAGGAGCGGATCACGGGCTGAACAGCTGCTACCTCCGGATGACCATCGAGGTAGGCGATCAGCGGCACGGTCCACCCTGGTGTGGTCTCCACATCTGAATTCAGCATAATCACATTTTCAGAGTCGACCAGTTGAATCGCCTTGTTATATCCTTCCGCGAACCCGTGGTTCTGATCAAACTGAATCAGTTCAACATCCGGGAAATGGTTCTGCAGAAAAGCAACCGAGCCATCGGTTGACCCGTTGTCAGCCACAATAACCCTGCAACAGTCCCGCCCGGTATGGGTTATCACTGTCGGCAGAAACTGCTTCAGCAGCTCCTCTCCGTTCCAGTTGAGTATGATGACCGATGTTTTAGTCATTTTTTTTAAATTTCCATAGGTTGTGCGACCAGAGATAATTTGCAGGAGCCCGCAATACTGTCTCTTCCAGCAGGCGCATATACTTTTCAGTGATGACATGCTCCTGTTCAAGAGCCGCATCAGGCGAGAGAGTGACAAACCTTCCACGGTAGAATCCACGCTTCACCACTTCGATGTCGAGATAAACGACCGACAGGGAAAGAGAGCGTGCAATCTTCTCCATACCGGTCTGCACCGGTGTATCCTGGTTCAGGAACAGCGTCCAGTACTTATCAGAGATACGCGGTGGACGCTGGTCGGTAAGGAATCCCACTACGATTGTTTTCCCCTCGTTCTTTTTCCTGATAAGCGTTCGCAACACGCTCCTCTTCTCAATGGGTAGTGACCCGAACCGGCTCCTGATCTTGCCAAAGAGCTGATCAAAGGCGGTGGAATGAAGCTGTTTGTAGACCAGTCCTGCTTCCACCCCGGGCATAAGATGCAGCACGATGGAGGGTACCCACTCCCAGTTACCGTAGTGACCCAGGCATACCAGACAGGAAGAACCCTCTTTCATCAGATGATTGAGCAACTCCGGATTTTCAAAGTGCATCCGCCGCCTCATCTCTTCTTCCGACAGGCGAAGGATCTTCACCGTCTCCACGAAATAGTCGCACAGGTGATGATAAAATTTCTTTTCCAGAATGATGAGTTCCTCTTTACCTTTATGGGGAAAGGCATTTAGCAGATTCTGTCGTACCATCTTCCTCCGGTACCGCGCCAGATGATAGACCAGCGGGAAGAGAAGGTTCGAGATGAGGTAAAGCACCGAGAAAGGTAGCAAAGCTATCACTCTTGCTACAGCAACCAACAGTGCTGCACCCATATTTTCCTTTTGTCGATCCCCCATCAGAAAATTGCTTTCATTGCCATCTCCTCGTCACTATACTCTCCAACCGTTACCTCGGTGATCCGATTGACCAGTGACGGATTCCAATCGGCGTACACTTTCATATAATTTTCAGTAAAACCATGCATCTTACCCCCTCTTTTTGTATGCTCAAAGAGCACTTTTCTTCGTAATCCCTCCTGGGAAGCATAAAAACGATGCAGCTTCTCATCCGAGATATCCAGCAACAGCTTGCTGCGTGCATGCTTCTTCCTTGGGTCGACGGCATAATCAATTTGCAGCGCTTGCGTACCGGGACGTTCGGAGTAGGTGAACACATGGAGCTGTGACATGTCGAGCGACTCGATGAACCGTCTGCTCTCCTCATAATAGGCATCGATCTCCCCCCTTACCCCGACAATCACATCTACCCCTATAAAAGCATGCGGGAGGATACTTTTGATCATCTCCACCTTGTGACGGAAAAGAGCGGTGTCATACTTGCGTTTCATCAATTGTAACACAGCATCCGATCCCGCCTGCAACGGCATGTGAAAGTGGGGAGCAAAACGGCGGGAAGAAGCAACGAACGAGATGATCTCATCGGTCAGCAGGTTGGGTTCAATGGAAGATATCCGATAGCGTTCAACACCTTCCACGTCATCAAGTGCATGCAGCAGATCAGTAAACGACTCCTTGGTGGTGCGTCCGAAATCACCGATATTGACACCGGTGAGGACAATCTCCTTGCCTCCCTCCTGCACCACCTGCTCAGCCTGCTCTACCAAATCGGCGATGGAGCCGTTCCGGCTTCTGCCTCTGGCAAAGGGAATGGTACAGAAGGAACAGAAATAATCACACCCATCCTGCACCTTTAGGAAATAACGTGTCCGGTCATCAGCAGATACTGAGGGAACAAAAGAGCGGATCCGATGTGTCTTTGATGTAACCACCTCTCCCTTTTCTCTCTTTTGTAAGTCATCAAGATACTTCACCACATCAAGTTTCTGCTCGGCACCCAGCACCAGGTCCACACCTTCAATGCCGGCAATCTCATCCGGTTTGAGCTGTGCGTAGCAACCGGTCACCACTACAAAAGCAGAAGGGTTCTCCTGTATAGCCTTACGAATGGCTTGACGTCCCTTCTTATCGGCCAGCTCAGTCACGGAACAGGTATTGATTACACAGATATCAGCCTGTTGACCCTTTCTAACACGTGTCACACCAGAGTTGAGCAGCTGCCTTCCAATGGCAGAAGTTTCGGCGAAGTTCAGCTTGCAACCCAGGGTATAATAAGCTGCAGTCTTATTTTGAAAAATTGTTTGATCGATCATAGTCAGTGAAATGTTCAGCAAGACCCAGCTGTAATTGGCCCTCCAAACAGCTTTTTTTGCTTTATACAATTCTCAGGGCACAAAATTACAATTTTTATTGCCAATTCAACCCCTGTTTGTTTTGTAATATGAAATTCAGATTGTATTTTTGCACATATTTAGCATAAATGTGCATACATGATCCAACAAAATTTCATCCAACTATACGAAAGTAGTTTCAAAAAAAACTGGGAATTGCCTGCCCTGACCGATTACAAGGAGAAGACCACCTACAGATACGGTGAACTGGCCCGTGAGATAGCACGGCTGCATCTGCTTTTCAGGGAGCTTGGAATTGAGAAGGACGACAAGATTTCGCTCATTGGCAAGAACCACTCCTCCTGGTCGATCCTTTTTATGGCAACCATCACCTATGGAGCGGTCATCGTTCCCATCCTCCATGAGTTCAATCGGGAGAGCATGGAGGAGATCATTTCACATTCCGATTCACGTCTGGTTTTTGTCAACGGTTCACTCTGGAGTAAATTGAATCAGAAGAAAATCAGGGTACCGGTTCTGGAAATACCCTCATTCTCATTGCTGAAATCAGAGAGCGACAAAGTGAGGGAGATCATCGACTCACTGGATGATGAGTTCACACGTCAATACCCTAAAGGTTTTACCAAAGAAGATATTCGTTATGCCGATGTAAGCAACGAGGAGGTGATCTCCATCAACTATACCTCCGGCACTACCGGTTTCAGCAAGGGAGTGATGCTTACCGCCAACAACTTTGCCGGTAACGTAACCTACGCACACAAACTGGACCTGCTCTTCAACGGTGAAAGAAACCTGGCGTTTCTTCCCATGTCACATGTCTACGGATGTGCTTTTGACTTCCTCTACGCCCTCTCTGCGGGGGTGCACAGCACGCTGCTGGGCGTGATTCCCACACCACAGAACCTGATCAGTGCACTGCAGGAGGTGAAACCTACTTTGATCATCTCCGTACCATTGGTTTTCGAGAAGATATACAAAAAGAAAATCCTACCCATCATAGACAAGCCAATCGTCAAGGCTGTAATGAAAATCCCAGGTATGGACCGGTTGATTCTTTCGAAGATCAAAAAATCACTGATTCACTCTCTGGGGGGTAACTTCCGCGAGGTGATCATTGGTGGTGCTGCTCTCAATGCAGAAGTGGAAGCATTCTTTCACAAGATAAAGTTTCCCTTCACTGTGGGTTACGGCATGACAGAATGTGCACCGCTCATCTCCTACGATCATCACTACGATTTTGTCCCCACCTCCTGTGGCTCGGTGTTGGAAGGCATCATGGAGGCACGCATCGACTCTCCCGATCCTGAGAAAATACCGGGAGAGATACAGGTACGCGGTGAGAACGTGATGAAAGGATACTATAAGAATCCGGAAGCAACAGCTTCCGCTTTCACTGACGATGGATGGTTAAAAACAGGTGATTCCGGGATCATGTTGGGTAAACGACTATTCATCAAGGGTAGAATCAAATCGATGCTGCTGACCGCCAACGGTCAGAATGTCTATCCCGAAGAGATTGAATCGCGGATGAACAACCTTCCTTATGTGACTGAGTGTTTGGTGGTGCTGCGCGACCATCGGCTCGTTGCACTGGTCTATCCTGATTTAACAGCTATCAGTGCAGACCGTATAACACCGGATAAACTTGCTGTAATCATGCAGGAGAATAGAGAAACGATTAACAAATCGGTTGCAAACTATGAGAAAATCAACGCTATCGAGCTGGTAGAGAATGAATTTGAAAAAACACCCAAGAAAAGCATCAAACGTTTCCTTTATAGTTAGCAACAGCTCCCTCCTTTTTTTTGAAATATTTTTCCACACCTCACAGTAATAAGAATATTGCAATTAAGAATAATTAACTATAATATTCTTAACAAACATGTTGCACAACATGTTTTTACCTTACATTTGCATCGTTTTTGGGAAACAATTTTATTTATCGTTTAAAATCATTAAAGAATGAAAAAGGTGTTTTTATTGGTTGCCGTAGTGGCAACATTGGGTTTGGTTTCTTGCAACAATGCGCAAGTACAGGCTGAAAAAGCCAGACAGGACAGTATTGCAGAAGTAGCTCGTCTGGACAGTATTGCAAAAGTTCAGGCCGACAGCATACAAGCTGCCATTGAAGCTGCAGAAGCGGCTGCCGACAGCCTTGTAGAAGTTGTGGAGTAAGCTGCCGCTTAACAAATCAATATGTTGAAGCGACAACAAATCGGCATTGCCACCCCATCCGGGGTGGCTTTTTTTTTGCATGATATTCAATCAAATGTCGTAACTTTGTTCTTCGTACAACGAATCATGTGGCATATGAGGAAATTATTCATGATTGGATTGCTGCTCATGCTGCTGCTCACTGCAGGCTGCAGCCAGAGGGCCAATACCTTTTTTGAGAAGAAACTGACTTTTCCCGATATTCTCACCTCCGACCAGAAAGTTAAGTTGGCAGCATATATCGTACCTACCCGTAAGCAGTATGAATGGCAGCAGCTCGAATTGACCGCTTTCATCCATTTTGGAATGAATACGTTCACCGGAAATGAATGGGGTGACGGCAGTGAGGATCCCGTGCTGTTTAATCCCTCCGACTTCAATGCCGAGCAATGGGTAACAGTTTTGAAACAGGCCGGTTTTAAAATGGTCATTCTCACCGCCAAGCATCATGATGGCTTCTGTCTCTGGCCCTCAGCGACCACCACCCACTCGGTTGCGGCTTCACCCTGGCGCAACGGACAAGGTGATGTGGTGCGTGAAGTGAAAGAGGCCTGCGACAAGTATGATATGAAGTTCGGCGTTTACCTATCTCCTTGGGACCGAAATGCCGAGAGCTATGGTGATTCACCCAGATACAATGAGATGTTTGTACGACAGCTTACCGAGTTGCTTACCCAATATGGGGAGGTGCATGAGGTTTGGTTTGATGGTGCCAATGAGGAAGATCGCAACGTTAAGGAACAGGTGTATGACTGGATTCGTTTTTATCATGTGATTGATAGTCTGCAACCTGGTGCTGTGAAAGCAAACATGGGTGATGATGTACGTTGGGTAGGAAATGAAAATGGTC
>CAZBFS010000083.1:0-7293 GCA_964491215.1 uncultured Proteiniphilum sp. | reverse complement strand
TCTGACAAAACCTTTTCGAGGATCTCAGCGATTTTCTCAGCCTCTACTCTTAAATCAACCCGCTTTTCCATGATCTCTGCAGTATTGCCTTCAAAAAGAAATCTGAAATCACTTTTGTTCTCGATCTCTTTGAATACCTTACGGATGGTAGTGGACTTCAGGTCAAGCGTCAGCTCGGTCTCCTGAGCGTAACCGGTGGATGCCTGTAGATACAAAATGCTAAAGAATAGCATGAATAGGGTCGCTTTCATGATTTTAAACGCACGTTTAAGATTATTGACAGGTCGCTCGCCTGCAATAGAATTTTTATTCATATCTTTGTTCTGTTTTAATTATTGATATACACGGTAATTAGAATCTCTGCCGGACGATATTCGCACTATCGTTCGGCTTCATTTTCATTAGCTGCTTGTTCATTTCATAGGCATCACGTTTTAGAATTTTTGTTTTTCATAAATATAAATTGACTTTTTCTCCCGATGATAACGTGTGTTGGAAATCAGCGTTAACGCTGTCAACACGTTGTCAAGTTTATCAGAGAGAATAATCTTTCCGCTGCAGGTCACCCCCTGCAGAGATACATGGTCGTCGAGATTGAACGAAAGATTATAATATCGCTCTATCTGTCTCAGAACTTCTGTGATGGGTGTCTCCTGGTATGAGAGATACCCATCTTTCCAACTCACGAAGGCAGTTACATCCACCCTGCTTCTTTCCAGTAATCCATTTTCGTTACGGATAACCCGCTCATTGGGCTCTAATTTCATCTCCTTGCCTCCTGCTGCTTTTATGCCAACGATCCCCTCTACAAGCACCACCCAGGGGTTTGCATCCTCATATGCTGAGAGATTGAAATCTGTTCCATACACTTTCACATCGAGGTGGTCAGTCTTCACCAGAAAGGGGCGGTTGGGATCATGAGCCACTTCAGCATACATCTCTCCCCACAGTTTCACCTCACGCGATTTTTTCCCGAAGGCAGAGGGAAATATAAGTGTAGATCCGGCGTTAAGCCATATCTGTGTACCGTCAGGCAGCAACACTTTTGAACGTTTACCGTGGGGTACAACCAGCCGATTGACGGTATTTCGTTCAATGGAGATCACATCCGCATTGTTGCTGTTCTCTTTTCTTACCTGAATGAGCTGATCGTTCCTGATGGTGACGTCGATGTTTTCCTCAAAGGTGGTTGTCTGATTGCCTGTAAATAGTTGTATATCTTTCGAATCCAGCTCGTTGCCTACATAGTAATCCGCAGGGGTATCAGAAAAGCGGTCCGGTTTCATGAACAGCTCCTGTTGCAATAAAAACAATAACAGGATGGCTGCTGCTGTGCTGGTCACCGTGATGAGCATCCTGCGCACTTTTCGTTTTCGACGATAGAGACGGAGCGACTCCTCAAGCCGTGCCATTGCCTTCTCCTTTGTTGCCTCATCAAGCTTGTACGAGGAGAGATTAACCTTTTTGAATAGCTCTTTTGCTTTCAACAGATGCGCCTTCTCCTCGGGGTGGTCTTCAGAAAACTGCCGCCAGTAGCTGTTCATCTCATCCGTGGGGCAAAGCATCCACTTAATGAACTTTTCATCTGATAAATATCGCAAAGGAGCAATGTCAGCTCTTTCGTTGCTCATAAAATTATTGATCAAAAGGAACGGTTTGTATTAATTACTGTTTATAAGATTAACGATGACAAGGGAAGGATATCATCATTTATTGGGAAAAGTTTTGGTTACTCCCTATTTTTTAACATTTAATGCAGTGACAAAAGGATAAGCCAGACCGGCAGGTGAGAGTCTTTCAGTCGTGTGATGGTACGGCTAAGCAAGTTTCGGCTCGATTCTACCGAGATCTGCATGATGGCTGCAATCTCTTCATAACTGTATTCGTGTATGTATCGCAGGAAAATGATCTCACGCTGTCGGTGAGTGAGACCGCTGAGTACTTTTTCAATCTTCTGGCGAATCTCTTCCTTTTCCTCTTCTAAGATCATCTCATCCTCAACCGTAACCTGCAGGTGGAAGGGAGGATCGCCTGTTGCCTCTTGCTCATCAACCTCCAACCCGGTATACTCCTTCTGTGAGCGGCGGATATCAATCAATCTGTTTCTGAGAGACCTTAAGAGATAAAAACGCAGATTCTCCAGATCGTCGATTAAGGTTTGACGGATGCAAAGTTTATAAAAGACATCATGGATGGCATCCATAGTGGTCTCTTCATCGAATCCCATGTGGAGTGCATAGGCATAGAGTGCATCCAGGTGGTCTTTATATGTAGAAGATATATCTGCTAATTGAACTACTGGCATAGGGTCAAATAGGCACTATTCAAAAAGATGCAAGTTAGTTTAAATTAAATGAAATATAGCACATATTTTGAAAAAAACAACATCTCGCTCTGGCATATTTTTCATACATTTGCAGGAAAGCCGTTCACAGGTTATAATTTAGTTGCAGCATATGATCCCTTTTTTATATCAGGTAGCCGCTCTTTTTCATGAGAAGAGAGGCAACGAACTATACAAAGTAACTTTCGTCTTTCCCAATCGTCGTGCCGGTGCTTTCTTCCAGAAACAGCTGGCTGAGATTGCCGGCAGGCCGCTATTCTCACCGCGTGTGATCACCATCCGGGAACTGTTTGCCTCTCTCTCCATCTATCGACCGGCTGACCGCATCGAGATGCTGGTGATACTCTATAACCGTTATCGCGAGATCAGCCATTCGGAAGAGTCGTTCGATGACTTTCTCTATTGGGGAGAGATGCTGCTCAACGATTTCGACGACACTGACAAATACCTGGCAGATGCACGCCAACTCTATCGTAACGTTCATGATTTTCGCTCGCTCGATGATGATCTCTCACATCTTACCGATGAACAGGTTACGGCCATCCGTCTCTTCTGGAGCCATTTCATGCCGGTGGAGGGGAATGAAACCAAGGAGCGGTTTCATCAGACATGGAAAATACTGTATGAGTTGTACAATTCATTCAAGACCACCCTCCATGACAAAGGCATTGCCTACGAGGGGATGATGTTTCGTGAGGTTGCAGAACGGGCTAAGGCCGGTGAAATGGCTGCTCCCGATACCGAGGGATATATCTTCGTGGGACTGAATGCCCTTACACCGGCTGAGACACTCCTCATGGAACACCTACGTAACCGTGAGCTCGCCGATTTCTATTGGGACTATGATTCCCCGCTGTTGCGTGATGTGTCGAACCGTGCCTCCTACCGGGTGAAAGAGAATCTGTCGTTATTCCCATCCCGTTACACCCTTCCTTTTGCCGATCAGGAAAAGGTGAAGCCGCAGGTTGAGCTAATCGGTATCTCATCTGGGGTGGGGCAGGCAAAACATGTGACCCGTATCCTCTCAGAGCTGGTTTCCTCGGGAGCCATACCCGATCCTGACGAGGCGATCAGAACAGCCATTGTGCTCCCGGATGAAAACCTCCTGCTGCCGGTACTCTATTCCATCCCCCCGGAGTTTGGTAAGATTAACGTGACCATGGGCTACGGTTTGACGCACGCCTCCGTGGCAAGCCTTGTAGAGCATATCGCACTCTTACAGCAGAACCTGCGCAGTCGTAATGGTGAAACAGCCTTTTTTCATCGTTACGTGAAGGCGGTGCTGAGACATCCGCTGGTCTCCTCAGCTGCTCCCGATGAGACGGAACAGCTTCAGAGTCATATCCTCAACTATAACCGGATCGTGGTACCGCGCTCCGAGATACCTCCCCATCAGCTGTTACAACTGATCTTCACCCCTGTTACCCACTGGGAGGAGATTCCTGTTTACCTGAAAGCGATCTTTACCTATCTCTATCAACATCTTACCGTTGAGAAGCATGACGTGGATCAGACTGATGGACGCAGTCGCTCTGTCGATCTGGAGAGGGAGTTCATCGTGCAATATCACAAGACGGTTACCAGACTGCGGGATCGCCTGCAGGAAGTAGAGCAGATGACAGTGGAGACCTGCTTTCGTCTGCTCAGGAGCCTGGCGCGCAGCATCAGCGTCGCTTTCAGCGGTGAGCCACTCTCTGGGTTGCAGGTGATGGGGGTACTGGAGACGCGTGCCCTCGACTTCGAGAACCTGATCATCCTCTCGGTGAACGAAGGAGTGCTACCGCAGCGGAACGCCACCACCTCGTTCATCCCCTACACGCTCCGTAAAGGATTTGGCCTGCCCACCTATGAGCAGCAGGACAGCACTTACGCATATCACTTTTACAGAATGATCAGCCGTGCCAGACGAATTTACCTGCTTTATGACACCCGTACAGGAGAGGAGCTACAGGGCGGTGAGGTGAGCCGTTACTTTTATCAGATGAAATATCTCTACAATGATGCATTTCATATCACCGAGCGGGTAGCCACCTACGATGTAGCTGCTCCTCAGGTGCCTCCGGTGACGGTTGCCAAGAGTGCCGAGGTGATGCGCAAGCTGGATGCGTTTCGTGCGGGCAACGAACGATCGTTGTCGGCATCGCTGGTCAACACCTATATCAATTGCCCTCTTAAGTTCTACTTCACCGCTGTGGAAGGGCTCTCGGAAGAGGAGACGGTGGAGGAGACAGTGGAGGCAGATGTGTTCGGTTCCATCTTTCACCGGCTGATGGAGACCCTCTACAACCGCTACAAAGGTGTGACCATCACACCCGATGTGCTCACTTCCCTCGCTAAGGATGAAGCGTTTCTCAACAAGATACTGGAAGATGCTTTTGCCCGTTATTACTTTCGTGATGAGAATCATCCCCGTCCCCTGGAGGGACAGCACTACCTGATCGGCGAGATCCTGAAAAGCTACGTGAAACAGACACTCGAAATGGACAAACAGTTCACCCCCTTCACCTATCTAGGGTCGGAGTATCGTTTCAAAAGCTTGTACCGGGTAAATGATCAGCTGGAGCTCAACTTCAAAGGGAGCATCGACCGCATTGACCGGGTGGGTGATACTGTGCGTATCATCGATTACAAAACCGGCAGGGGCGAAACCCGCTTCAAGGAGATGTCGAAGCTTTTTGACGCATCGAAGGGCAATCGTCCCTATCAGATCCTACAGGTATTGATTTATGGGCTTTTCTATCTGCAGGAGAATCCCGGAACGGTCATCTCTCCCGCGCTCTATTACCTGCGTTCGGTCTACGATCAGTCGGACCCGGTGGTACTTCACGACAAGCATCCGGTTGGCGATCTCTCCATCTTGCTGCCGGAACTCAGACAGCATTTCGATGCCCTGCTTGTGGAGGTTTTCAACCCTGCCGTGCCGTTTACACAGACGGAGAACAGTCGTAACTGCGAATGGTGTGTCTTCCGGGAGCTCTGCAACCGGTGATGCTCGAACTATTCTCTCATTCCCTGTTTCCGCTTCATGCTTTTCAGGAACAGATAGATCGCTGTCAGCAATATGATGATGAATGCTGCGTAGGCGACGGCGTCGGTCGTCCTGATACTCTGCGGCTTGAAACGGAAGGTGATGGTCTGTTTTCCTTCCGGTATCACCATGCCGCGAAGCGTGTAGTTGAGCCGTATCATATCAGCCGGTTCTCCGTCGATGGTGACCTGCCACCCTTTGGGGTAATATATCTCTGAGAAAACAGCCAGTTCATCTTTCTTTGCATCCGCCTCGTAAACGAGGTAGTCGGAGTCATATTCCACAAGCCGGATCGTGGAGGCACTGTCGGCAGGGGTGACCGGCAGACCCTCCAGCAGCGGTTCGAACTCTTTGTCTGCTACCGCTTCATGGTGCAAATCAAGCAACCCGACTGTTTCAATCTCCTCGTCGGCACTCTCCACAAACCGGATATCGTCCACAAACCAGGCATTGCCCATGGCATGCGGGTTCAAAACCGGCAGTGTTCCGCCACCCTGTGCCGGCATAATAACCCATCGGCTGTTGAGCATATTCAACACCTTGAACGGATCACCACTCACCGAATCCAGTACACCTCCGCTATCGATGATGGCCTGTTGCAGCGCCCCCATCTCACGGGTGAGGTGACGGTCTATCAAATCCTGATAACGGCGCAGCTTGGCGGCGTGGTATCCGCCAATCACCTTGTGGTGGTAAGGGGTGACCCCGTCGTTGAAGGTGCTGGTGGCCATGTTCAGCACCCGATAGTAGAGGGTGCTGTCCTGCAGGATCTCCTGGTCTGTTGGTGTCAGCGTGAATTGTTGTCGGGTCTGCTGCGGTGCCACAAAATCGGCATCATTCAGATATCGCCTGTTGACACCCCACAGTTCGATCAGTGAGAGCAGCAGGATGGCTGCGACCATCCATACCCCTTTTATTTTCTTCTCCATGTAGAGCCACAGGGCTACTGATCCGATGATCACGACAAAGAAGCTGCGCCAGGCATCAGCGGTGAAGATGGCCACCCTCATCTCAGTCAGATTCGCCAGTATGGGCTGGATATGCTCCGGCGGCAACGACTGTAATGCCTGCATCTCGGAAGCGGAGACAAAGGAGGAGAAGAAAAGTTTGGGTAACAGCGCGAAGAGCAGGGCGATACCACCGGTAAGTCCCAGGCTGATGTATACCGCTTTTATCTGTTTTTTTAATATCTCCGGCTGCTGAATGATCTCCTTCACCGCCAGCGCTGCCAGCAGGGGGATGCAGAACTCTGCCACCACCAGGATGGAGGAGACAGCACGAAACTTGTTGTACATCGGAACATAATCGATGAAAAAGTCGGTCAGCCCCATAAAGTTTTTCCCCCAGGAGAGCAGGATGGAGAAGAGGGTGCCGGCCAGCAGCGCCCACTTAAGAGGTCCTTTCACGATGAAGAGCCCCAGGATGAAGAGCATTAGCACGAAGGCTCCCACGTAGACCGGACCCGAGGTGCCGGGCTGATCACCCCAGTATTGTCCCAGCTGCTGATAGATCTGCCGGTATTCTGGACGTGCCTTGCTCATCGCCCGCTCGTTTTCAGAAATGGGAACTGATGCTCCCCCCTTGGTGTTGGGTACCAGCAGCGTCCATGTCTCACCGATGCCGTAGCTCCAGGCGGTGATATAATCGCGTTCCAGTCCGTCGTCGGTTTTGTTCTCTTCGCTGTGATGTGTCAGCTCCGACTTGCCGCGCATGGTCTCTTTCGAATATTCATAGGTGTGGTAGAGACTGCTGGCGTTGGCCGCCACACCAATGAGTCCGGCAACAAGCAACAGAGCAGTTGATCTCAGGAAATCGGGCAACTCCTTTTTTCGAAAGGCATCCACACCGAAGGCAATCACCATGAAGAGCATCACGAAGAGGAAGTAATAGCTCATCTGGATATGGTTGGCCGAGATCTGGA
>CAZBFS010000082.1:0-7308 GCA_964491215.1 uncultured Proteiniphilum sp. | reverse complement strand
CGCCCTTTTGATGAAAGCGCTTTCTGATGAAACGAGACTGAAGATATTTGATATGCTTGCCCATGGCGAGCTCTGTGCGTGTGAGATACTGGAAGAATTCAGCATTACGCAGCCCACCCTTTCGTATCATATGAAAATATTATGTGAAAACGGGCTGGTAGATAGCCGGCGTGATGGTGTATGGATGAGATACTCCATTAACAAAGATAACCTGGAAATTATCAAAAAACATTTCGATGGTCTGAGTGAAAGTTTAAAAGATCAAGGGTCTATACCCAAAAAATATTAACGAGATGAATTTATTCTGTATTTGAGTTGCTAAATAGCAGCCCTCTCAAAAACAGAGTGAAGTATGGTAGAACATATCGCAATTCATTGTGAAAGAAGGTAATTCCATGGCATTTACCATTGAAAGTTTATGGAATGCAGGAGGAACATTCCTGCTATTATTTGGCGAGTTATTTCTATTATTTATCGGGATTAGTTTTCTGGTGGCAATGTTGCAGATATATATCTCTAAAGAGAAGATACAGAGAGTGCTCACAACACCAAGAAAGAGCTTAAACAGTATTCTTGGTGCAATGCTGGGTGCAGTCACGCCGTTTTGTTCTTGCTCCACAGTGCCCATCCTGGTAGGACTTATCAAAAGCGGCGCTCCTTTTTCAGGTACGATTTCCTTTCTTTTAACTTCGCCGATACTGAATCCGGCCATAATTGCGCTCTTTCTCACATTCTTTGGGTTAAAAGCAACTATTAGTTATACCGGTTTTACTTTTACATTTGCAGTTATTGCCGGGCTCATCATTGACAAATTAGGTTTTGGCAAGGAGGTTAAGAAGGTATCGATTAAGGGCAGCCCGCAGGATGAAGTAACCTGGGAAAAATTACAGTGTACATTTTGGCAAAAAAATCTGGAAGCTGTTAAATATGCATTCAAAGACGCTCTTGGTCTATTCCGTGGTGTATTGATATATTTGCTGATAGGTGCGGGTATCGGCGCATTTATTTATGAATTCGTGCCAACCGGGCTGCTGGCCAATTTTGCAGGGGCAGATAAATCATGGGCGGTACCCCTTGCAGCGCTTGTCGGTATCCCCATGTATATCCGGACAGAGACGATTATACCGATTGCCAGCATATTGATCGGCAAAGGCGTTTCACACGGGACGATGATCGCGCTCATAATCGGCGGTGCCGGAGCAAGTATCCCAGAAGTTTTACTGCTGGGCTCTATCTTCAAAAAGAAAATGGTCATTGCCTTTCTGGTATGCATTATGCTTGTGGCTGTTTCAACGGGGTTTTTTTTTAATATAATCATGTAAATGTAAACCAAGGAGGATGTTATTTATGAGCGAGAAAAAGGGTTTCTTTAAAAGCCTGTTTGCCGGGAAAAAATCCGGCGGATGCTGCGATTTTGAGATTGTCGAAGAAACTGAAGAAAGCCGTGGTTGCTGTTGCGCCGGTGAGCATGGCGATGCGGGGGAGGAAAACACGCCTGCAAATGCGGATGCGATGAGCATCAAGATTCTGGGGGCAGGTTGTAAAAAATGCAATACACTTCTGGAAAATACAAAGCGTGCGCTGGTACAAATGGATCTTCCGGCAAAGGTAGAAAAAGTCACTGATTTATCCACCATAACAGGGTATGGAGTAATGTCAATTCCTGCCCTGGTTATAAACGAAAAGGTAGTATCCAGCGGAAAAGTACTTAAGCCTGGTGAAATTGTTAAAATCATTGAGAAGGTGAGGTAACGATCGATCGTATGAGTGATTGTAGAGAATGCTGTTCGGGGGACAGCTGCTGCCCCCCTGGGCATAATGGAAAGCAACTGTTGATTGATTTCTTATATCTTGACTTGAGCGTTTGTGAAAGGTGCCAAGGCGCTGAAAACAACCTCGATCAAGCCTTAGATGAGGTATCGGGGGTGTTGAAGGCTGCCGGTTTTGAAATCGAGGTCAACAAGGTAAATATCAACTCAAAAGAACTGGCGATAAAATATCAGTTTGAAAGCTCGCCAACAATTCGCGTAAACGGGATTGATGTTCAGCTAGATGTTAAGGAATCTTCCTGCAAGGAGTGTGGCGATCTCTGTGGAGATGACATTGATTGCAGGGTATATGTATATGAAGGTGTCGAATACTCATTTCCACCAAAAGCCATGATCATAAATGCTATTCTCAAGTCAGTTTATGGTGAGCAGAGAATAGAGCCCTGTACTCAGGCCAAGTATGAATTGCCCGATAACCTGCAAAGGTTTTTTGACGGTATAAGCAGCAGGCAGCACCACAGATGACGATGTTAACCGGACTCCCGGTGACATATCACCGGCCGTAATCACTCAAATAAACTATTGACTTTCTTAGATCCGCAGGTAAAATATTAATTAAAGAATCGATAAATATCGATACAAGCTTCTGTATGGAGGTAGAGCCTTGGAACAGCTTCTTCTTTATTTTAAAGCCCTCTGTGATCAGCAAAGAGTTAACATTGTCAGCTTGCTGTTGGAAAGGGAGCATTGCGTCTGTGAGCTGGTGGAGAAACTTGACCTTTCGCAGTCGACAGTATCCCATCATATTAAAATTTTGAAGGAGACCGGTTTACTTAACGACAGGCGCCGAGGTACCTGGAACTACTATTCTTTAAACAAGAAAGGTTTTCAGCGATACGCATCAATTTTAGATGAAAAACTGTTTCAACCGGTCTCCAAATCAGTTTTTAAAGAATGCCCTTCATTTAACAAAGGGTGTTAGTATGAAATTTCAACTACCATTAATGAGGTGAAAAGTTTGAGCACACAAAAAGAATACGCGTTAAGCTTTTTCCACAAGTACCTGACTCTCTGGGTAGCTCTCTGTATTCTGATCGGGATCGGCCTGGGGGCGGTTTTTCCCAAAGCGGCCGGTTTTTTAAACTCTCTCTCCGTGGCCCAGGTAAATATTCCGGTAGCGATTTTACTTTTTGCCATGATGTACCCGATCATGGTCCAGATCGACTTCAGCGAGGTGGTCAACGCAGTCAAGGCACCGAAGCCGGTTTTGCTTACCCTGATCATCAACTGGGCGGTCAAGCCCTTTACTATGTTTTTTCTTGCCTGGCTGTTCATGCGGGTAATCTGGGCTCCGTTCATTGATAGCACCCTGGCCGGGGAATATGTCGCCGGGATGATTCTTTTGGGTATTGCGCCCTGCACCGCCATGGTCCTGGTCTGGAGCTACCTGGCTCGCGGTTTCATGGGTTTGACTCTGGTAATGGTGGCCATAAACTCTTTGACCATGCTCGTTCTTTACGCGCCCCTGGGTAATTTTCTCCTGGGAGTAGCCGACATCAGGGTGCCCTTCATGACCATCTTCTTAAGCGTCTTGCTCTACGTGGGTGTTTCCCTGGCTGCGGGCTATATCAGCCGCACCCGGCTGTTGAAAACAAGGGGTGCGGAGTGGTATGAAAATGTTTTTCTCAAGCATATGGGTACCATCTCCATCATCGCCCTGCTGCTTACGCTAATCTTTTTATTCATGCTCCAGGGTAATGTGATCTTACAGCATCCACTGGTAGTGGTGATGATTGCCGTGCCCCTGGTGATCCAGACCCTGTTTA
The DNA here is from genome assembly GCA_964491215.1 of uncultured Proteiniphilum sp. Classification (GTDB taxonomy): domain Bacteria; phylum Bacteroidota; class Bacteroidia; order Bacteroidales; family Dysgonomonadaceae; genus Proteiniphilum. The sequence continues at coordinate 3,713 of CAZBFS010000082.1, read as the reverse complement.
TCTTCGGTATCGGATATGGGGTGGCCAGGGTGATCGGTTTAAGGTATGAAGAGGCGGCCCCTTCCGCGATGATCGGCGCCAGCAACCACTTCGAAGTTGCCATCGCTACCGCTGTGACCGTCTTCGGCCTGACTTCGGGGGCGGCCCTTTCCACAGTAGTAGGGGTACTTATCGAGGTGCCGCTGATGTTGGCCCTGGTGCAGATCTGCTTGCGCACCCGTAACCGGTTTCCCGCCCTGCAAAAAGCGGCGGACTGATGAACAAAGGCAAATCAGCAATGATATGAGCAGTCGGGTAAGTAAAGGACGGGCTGAAAAATGAAAAACTCAAAAATAAGGATGGTTATATTGATTTTGATTGTTGCCGCCGTTGCCGGGATAATCATCTACCCTAACGTGGTTAATAAGATTGAGCAAGATCCACAGGAGTTATCCCCTGCCGCACTGCTCGAAGAGGTTATGTCGCACCGGCAAACGACCGTATTGGTCTTCTCTTACGATGCAGAGTGCTGTCCCGGCACCCAAGAGTTTTTTGCCGCCTATAAAGAAGATGTTTACCACGCGATGGAACCTTTTAGCGACAAAGTGCAATTTGTCTGGATCAATGCCGGAGTGGAAAACAAAGCGTGGCAGGATGAGATTGCAGCAATTGCCCGGCAATACAGCGTTACCCACCTGCCGTCCCTGTTGGTGATAAACGCCGCTGGTGAAACTATCGAGCTGATTGTCGGGTCTTTTGATGAAAATCAGCTCCATCATATTTTGGAAGGCGAGGTGGAGTAGACCTTGCTGGAGCAATTGGCAAACGGCGATCTGTCGTTGCTCACTTACTTGATTATTTTGGCCGGCGGACTGGTTAGCGGTCTCAGCCCCTGCGCATTACCCACGGTTCTCTTAATTGTCGGGTATGTCGGAGGACGAGAAAATGTATCCAGGTTGCGGGGATTTTATCTCTCCCTGGCCTTTGTGCTGGGTATCTCGCTTTGTCTGAGCATCCTGGGCATGACCGCCTCACTGGCGGGCGGATTATTCCTGGGTAACCGGTTCATCTGGTATGCAGTAGCGGTTATCACTATCGCCATGGGTTTATCCATGCTGGGATTATTAAACTTCAATTTAAGCACAAACATCAATATTAAGCCCGGGCGCAACGGCAGCGTGATCAGCGCTTTTCTACTGGGTTTCCCCTTCGGCCTCGCGGCGTCGCCCTGCACTACTCCCGTTACCGTTACCGTATTGGCATTTGCCGCCGCGAAAGGAAGTGCCCCGGCCGGGTTTTTGATGCTGTTTCTGTTTGCCATGGGCCGCAGCCTGCCGCTGCTGGCGGCGGGCACTTTTACCGGCCTGATTAAAAACATTGATTCTTTTACGCGTGTCAGCGCTTTTATCCAAAAAATAAGCGGTGTCTTACTCATCGGCCTCGGTTTTTACTTTTTATGGACGACACTGTAAAACTGGTTTTGCGATTGAGATGATGTGCTGTCTTCAGGAGGCTTTACTGCGTGGGAATTTATTTTGATCATGCTGCAACTTCATATCCCAAACCGGAACCGGTCTACCGGGCGGTGGACCATAATCAACGCCATGTGGGAGCCAACCCCGGCAGGGGAGCGTACAGACGTGCCCTGGAGGCGGAGAGGATCATATTTGAAACGAGGCGTTACCTGGGGGCCTTGTTTAACATCCCCGATGTCACCCGGATCGTCTTTACCGCCAATGTAACGGAATCGTTAAACCTGGCTTTGAAAGGATTACTCCGTCCGGGTGACCATGTAATCACCTCGCAAATGGAACATAACGCCATGTGGCGTCCCTTGAAGGTGCTGGAGCGGGAAAGGGGGATTAGCGTCAGCGTGCTCCCCTGTACCGCGGGGCGCTCTTTTGAGCTTGCGGATCTGGAAAAGCAAATCCGTCCTGCGACGCGTCTGGTGGCGATTTGCCATGCCTCCAATGTTACGGGGACACTGATGCCGGTTGGCGAGGCCGGAGAGATTTGCCGCCGCCGCAAGCTGGCACTGCTCGTCGACGCCGCCCAGACGGCAGGCGTTTATCCTGTTGATGTCAAAGCGCTCAACATCAGCTTGCTGGCCTTTACCGGCCACAAGGGGCTGCTGGGTCCCACCGGCACCGGGGGGCTGTATATTGCCCCGGGGATCGAGCTTAAACCTCTCAAGGAGGGGGGCACCGGGGGTGATTCCCTTCTTGAACACCAACCGGCGCACCTGCCGGACCGCTTTGAAGCAGGGACCATGCATGCGGCGGGGATTGCCGGGTTGGGAGCTGCGGTGAAATTTATTCTTGATCAGGGTGTGCCCAAAATCAGAGAACACGAAATGGCGCTGACTGCTTATGCCATGGAGCGGTTGCGGCAGATCCCGGGGTTGCTTGTTTACGGGCCGGGCAGCGCTGTTGAGCGGACGGCGGTGCTCTCTTTCAACTTCACGGATACCGCCCCGGAAGAGGTGGCCTACGTTTTGGATGAGGTTTTCGGGATCATGGTGCGCTCCGGTCTGCACTGCGCACCCCAGGCTCACCGCTCTATCGGCACAGCGGAGCGGGGGGCGGTACGGGTAAGCTTTGGCTATTTTAACCGCAAAGAAGAGATCGACCAGCTGGTTAAAGCCCTGGCTAAGATCGCGGCAAGCTGAAAACGCGGGACAATCAATTGCTCTTGCTGCTTGCATCTTGCAAAGGTGGTGAGTGATGTGGGCAAGGTATTTGTTGCATTGGACGACCGGGACCAGGTGATCCTGCAAAGTATCTGTTTAGACAAAGATCCCCAGGAAGCGCTGCAGTTTGTTTTGAAGAATATCGCACCCAAGCTGCACAAACAGGTTCCCTGTATCGCCCGGGAGATGATGCGATCGGAGCGCATGTAAACATGTATTTACAAACAATTGAAATTACCCATGTCTCACCCTGCTTCGCCGATACGAGCAAAATCCGGTTGAAAGCAAAACTTTCCGATGATGTGGCGGAATTGATGCCTTATATAAATGGGGCCGTGAGCAATGCGGTCTACAATCCCCACGCGCCCAATTTGACGCTTTACCGGGATTTTCGGCTGATTACCTTGCACCCCCAAGAACTGACCATGATCAAAGCCTTGAATACCACCGACGCCCGTCAGGTGCTGGCCTGGCTGCAAGACTTGATTAACGATACCGCCGTCCGCAGGGAGGAAATCACACCGGTTTACGAGGCCAAGCAGCGACCGCATCCTTTGCAGCTTTATGCCTGGTTGCCCCGGACCAATTGCCGACAGTGCGGGGAGAAAACCTGCCTTGCATTTGCCGCCCTCCTTTTCTGCGGGCAGCAGCATTTTGAGCGATGCGCGCCTATGTTTACCGAGGATTACCGGGAGCAGCGGGAAGTGATGGTTGAACTGGTGAAAGAGCTGGGATACGATGTTGCCACCGCATAACATGTAAAAGAGAAGCGGGTTTAGGTGAGAACAAACTACACGGCTTCTGACAAATAAGGGGGGAGACAAGTGAAATGTTTTACCTGCGGGCTGCTTGAAAAAGAGATAGAACGGTATTACTGCCTTCGCTTTAAAAAAGAGATCGTTCCGGATGAAGCTGAAAAGTCTGGCTGGGATTGTATTTACCATTGCCGGGTGCTCACCGAAGCGGGAGAACCGCTAACCCCCCGGCAGCACCTGATCCTGCAGGACCAGGTGCTGCGCAGCAAAAAAATGCGCGGGCCGGTGTA
>CAZBFS010000081.1:0-7388 GCA_964491215.1 uncultured Proteiniphilum sp. | reverse complement strand
CCATTGCTCTCTTTCCTGTTATTTGACAAATCTTAGACATTGCTATATGGTGTATATGTTGTTTACATTCTTTTCGGACACAATCTTCCCGACAAATCAGGGCGCAAAATTAAGCATTGTTTTTTAAATTACCAAAGATTTCGGCAAATTAATTCATCTGCTATCAGACTCTTTTCACCCGATTGCCCTTGCCAACCACAGTCACCGCCACGCCACCTGCACTCACAGTCGTCAGAAGATGGTGGTGAGTTCGGCCAGGAGGATGTTAAGCGTTTTCAGGGTCTCATTTCGGATCTCTTTCCGCCATTCACCTTCATCTCCCGCAATGTTCAGCGACTGATCGGTAATTGTCTGTTCTGCTGTATAGACCTTCGGAAAGAAGGAGTCAGCGTCTCCCTTTGCTGTTTGATAGGAGATATCACGAATCACCAGCATGCAGCCGGCATTGTTCACGGAGACATCGAACCGGTAACTCATCACCATCTTCTCCGGTCGTTCAAACTCGGTACGGTTGCTTACAGTAACCGTACGTGCTTTCTCGTCGTAGCGTATTCCTGCCAGCAGGGGATTGCCGGCGTAGGTTTTCCGGGCCCAATTCTGCAACAGACTGTATTTCTGATCAGCTGACAGGTTTTGGCTGACAGGTATGAACTGTTCGAAAAGCACCTTTCCATTCACTACCGTAACAGCTGTAAAAGCATTATCGACCTGCCCCTTTGCAGCAAGCAGGGTGCAGATGAACAGGCTAAATGTGATGATATATCTTTTCATAATCTTTACAAAACTGTCAATTGGACTGCAAACCTACGAAAAAGATTAAAGCAGACAGCCACATTTGCAAAAAAACAACCGTTTATATTTTCTATATCCCTTAAAAACGATTACTTTTGCAACGCGAAAAAACATCGTAACAATTTTCATTAAGATATGTCTGCAAAAAAACAGAAAGAGTCGCAAGCCGAAAAAAGTTTTGAAAACATTGGCGAGGCGCTATCCAGTTCCGAACAGTTCCTGGAAAAAAACCAGAAATCCATATTGACTGGTCTGGTCATCGTAGTGTTGCTGGTGGGTGGTTATCTGGCATACCATTACCTTTATAAGCTGCCCCGCAATGAAAAAGCAGAGGCTGCCCTTTTCAGGGGTGAGCGTTACTTCCAGGAGGGAAACGATTCACTGGCGCTTTTTGGTAACGGAAACGACTTCCCCGGATTCGAAGCGATCATCTCCCAGTACGGAGGCACTCGCTCGGCTGATCTGGCACATGCCTATGCTGGCATCACCTACAGCCGGTTGGGTAACAATGAGAAGGCTCTACAACATTTAAGGAAGTTCAAGGGTGGTGACCTGCTGATCACACCTGCCATCATAGGTGCCATTGGTGATGTTTATGTGAACATGGGCGAGAGCGACAAGGCTATCGACCAGTTCCTCAAGGCAGCCAAAAAAGCAGATAACAAGATGCTGAGCCCCCAATACTACAAGAAAGCGGGTAATGTCTATCTTATGAATGGCAACCTTGACAAGGCCATCGAAATCTTTACACAGATCAAAGAGGAGTACAGAGACACTCCTGAAGGACAGGAAGCCGATAAACACATCAAGCAGGCAGAACTGCTGAAAGAGTCGAAATAAGATGGCTACGGAACTGAATAACCTCTCATCATACGATCCCCACACTATTCCATCGGGAGAAGGGAAAAAGATCGGCATTGTGGTGTCGGAATGGAATTATTCCGTCACCGGCAACCTACTGAACGGAGCGGTGAAGACACTGCTCCGGTTTGGCGTGAAGGAAGAGGATATTGTGGTGGAGCATGTGCCGGGCAGCTTCGAGCTCACCTACGGGGCAAGGCTGTTAATTGAAAAGACGCCGGTGGATAGCGTGATCATTCTCGGTTGTGTCATCCAGGGGGAGACCCCCCACTTCACCTTTGTGTGCGACAGCGTGACAAAGGGGTGCACCGACCTGAACCTGCAACATGATCTGCCGGTGGTGTTCGGGTTACTGACCACCCTGACGCTCGACCAGGCCAAGGCACGCTCGGGTGGCCGACACGGCAACAAGGGTGACGAAGCAGCGTTCACCGCATTAAAAATGATGGCTCTTCGTTCCAGATATCAATAATTGTATTATCTTTGCAACCGCAATCAGGGGCAGTTACCAGAGTGGACAAATGGGGCTGACTGTAACTCAGCTGGCTTACGCCTACGGTGGTTCGAATCCATCACTGCCCACTAACTTGATCCGGTGATTTGATTATTTGCTGATTCGATCCAATCATCAGCTAATTTGCTAATCAACACATCACCGAATCAATTTTGCGGAAGTAGCTCAGTTGATAGAGCATTAGCCTTCCAAGCTGAGGGTCGCGGGTTTGAGTCCCGTCTTCCGCTCACAAGAGGAAGTAACGAACAGGGTTACTTCCTCTTTTTCTCTTTAGAACCATATGAAAGAGTCATCCGTTTACGCCCCCAACATCCGTAATCTGACCAGGGGGAGCATCTTTCGTCAGCTGCTGACACTGGCACTGCCGCTGATGGCCATCAGCTTTATCCAGATGACCTACAACCTGGTCGATATCCTCTGGATAGGGCGGTTGGGCAGCCGGTCGGTGGCGGCAATCGGCTCCATCGGCATGCTGATGTGGATGATGAACTCGGTAGCACTCATCTCGAAGGTGGGTGCCGAGATCTCCATCGGCCAGTCGATCGGTGCACGGCGTCTCGACCACGCCTCGCTCTACGCCTCTCACACCACAACACTGGCAATGTTGCTGGGGCTCACCTTCGGTATCTTCTTCCTCCTTTTCCCCCACCCCTATGTCTCCTTCTACCAGCTTGAGCACTCCATTGCGCAGGAGGCAGCCGGTTACCTGCGTGTGATTGCGCCGGGCATTCCTATTATGTTCCTGATCCTCAATTTCTCCGGCATCTATATTGGTTCCGGCAGGAGCGATATACCTTTTTACTTCAACGCCACGGGTCTGCTGATCAACATCCTGCTCGATCCCTTGCTGATCTTCGGCATGGGCCCGTTCCCGGCCATGGGCGTGCAGGGGGCGGCACTGGCCACGGTGCTCTCACAGGGGGTGGTGTTACTGCTCTTCGTACGTCACCTGAAGAGGAGAAACGGACTGCTGGGACGCTTTCGTTTTCTGATTCGTCCGCGCAGGCGTTACACGATTAACATCCTGAAGCTGGGACTTCCGGTGGCGGCGATGAATGTCTACTTCGCTTTCATCAACATGAACCTGGCACGCACCGCATCGCTCTACGGGGGGCACCTCGGCATCACCAGCCAGACCACCGGTGGCCAGATCGAGGGTATCACCTGGAACACCTCCAACGGCTTCGCCACGGCACTGGGTAGCTTCGTTGCGCAGAACTTCGCGGCAGGGAAGATGCAACGTGCTGCACGTGCTTTTCGCTATACGCTGATGATGATGGGGTTATTGGGAAGCGTGGTGTCAGCCGCTTTTATCTTCCGCGGCGAATGGATTTTTTCATTGTTCGTGCCGGAGAGGGAGGCATATGTAGCTGGTGGGGACTACCTGTTGATTCTCGGTTTCTCACAACTCTTCATGATGCTGGAGATCACCACGCAGGGTATCTTCAACGGGTTAGGCAAGACCTCACCACCGGCAATGATCAGCATGGTGTTCAACACACTGCGTATACCCCTGGCTCTCTTCCTGGGTGCCCGCATCGGTGTGACCGGCGTCTGGTGGGCCATCTCTATCACCTCACTCTTTAAAGGTACAATCCTGTTGATATGGTACCTGATCCTCCGGAAAAAACTTATCCGTCATCACACATAGCAATCACCGCTCAATAGCCATGCAGGAATATGCCGATGTCAGAGAGGGGGATGTTGAAATGGCCCGCCACATAACGGTTCACCATCTTGCCGGCATATAGGTAAAAACCGGCAGCGAAACCGCGGTCGAACCGCGCAAAGTGAGGCACTCCGCCACTATCACCCATCGCCGTAAAAAGAGAGAAGAAGATGTTGCTCAGGGCGATGGATGCTGATCGTGCCACACGTGCACTGAGGCTCATCTCACAGAAGTGAAGCACACCGAACTTCTCGAACACCGGTGGGTGATCTGCCAGGCAGGCCTCCATGGTGGTTTCGAAGCATCCCCCCTGTGCCATCCGCAGGTCGATGATCAGCGATCCCTTCTTCATCTCTCTTATCAGGTCGGTCGAGATACGGTAGAAATGACTTTTGTTGATGTACTGCATGGCGCCGATCACCACGTCGGCTGAGCGAAACACGTTGCGCAGCACATTGGGCTGCAGTGTGGAGGTGAACAGGGGTGCCCCCAGCTCGCGACGAATGGAGCGTAGCTTCGCGATATCATTGTCGAACACTTTCACAGAGGCACCCAGCGCCTGGGCTGCACGCGCCGCCATGGTGCCGGCCACCCCGGCGCCGATGATGACCACCTCAGTGGGTGATATTCCAGCCACACCGCCCAGCAGGATCCCTTTTCCACCATGGGCATTGCTCAGCAGCTCAGCCGCCAGGGTGATGGATGATGCTCCCTCAATCTCTGAGATAGCTGTCACAAACGGCGACAGACCGGTCTGGTCGTACAGCAGTTCATATGCCAGTGCATTGATTTTTTTACTTGCCATCATCTCGAGGAGTGAGGATGAGAGCTTATGCAGATAGAGAAAGGAGAAAACGGTACTGCGTGGACGCATCATCTCCACCTCCTCTTCGGTGGGCGGCATGATCTTGAGGATCAGATCTGCCTGGAACACCTCTGTGGCGCTCTCCATGATCTCAGCCCCTGATTCGGCGTAGTAGCGGTCGGAATAGTTAATAGTCAATCCCGCTCCTGCCTCGAGCAGCACCCTGTATCCGGCCGACACCAGCAATGCCACCGTCTCGGGGGTTAGTGCCAGGCGTCGTTCGGCTTCATCCTTTTCACGCGGGATGCCGATCACGGTAGTGAAACGGGGGTTTTCTGTTTTCTGTTGTTGCTCCCTGACAAAGAAGGAGGTGCTTTTTAACGGGTCATACATGGTTTATCTGTTCCTGTTTTTCAATCGTTCAGCAATTGCGTGAACCGTCAGATGGATCTCCTCTTTGGAGATCATATGATCGGTCGGGAAGATGATCTGTGCCTTGTTGTAATAACGCTCACGCTCAATCAAATGTTTTCGTATAAATGGCACCAACTCCTCCGGTTTCTTACTGCTGAGAATTGGCCGCACCGTCTTGGATGCAAGCAGCCGGGTTGCCAGCTCCTCCGGCTCAGCCTGGATGTAGACCGTGACACCGACCCGGTTCATCACCTCCATGTTGTCGAAGAAGCAGGGAGCACCGCCACCTGTGGATATCAGCACATCTTCGAAATCAGCCACCTCCAGGAGTGCCAGCCGCTCAATCCTGCGGAACTGCTCCTCTCCTTTTTCTGCAAACAGCTCGGCGATTGTTTTGTGGTATTTACTCTGGATATGTGCATCGAGGTCGATAAATGAGAGTGAGAGCAACCGTGCCAGTCGCTTGCCAATGGTGCTCTTTCCGCACCCCATATATCCTATCAGAAATATCCGTTCCATATTTTAGCAATAAGCGATAAGCGATAAGCGATAAGCAAATTTGCTAATCTGCAAACGTATCCACATTTTAACTTCAAACCATGAACCATGAACCTACCAACTTACTAACCTACTAACCTTGAACTTTCTCACAACAGCGGTGCGAAGAGGCGCAGTAGTGACTCCAAAAAACGTTTTGTCACCGGGCGTTTTTTCCATTCTCTCAAAGAGACCTGGTCACAGGAATGCTGATCCTCGACAAAGATATCTGATGCTTGACCGGCAACATCCCTGTCATAGATAAATGCTTCTATCTCAAAGTTCTGATCAAAGCTGCGAGTATCGAAATTGGCAGATCCGATCAGGGTGAGCGACCCGTCGAAGACCATCAGCTTGGAGTGAAGGAATCCCTCGCGGTAGAGATAGACCTTCACCCCAGCCTGTAGCATGTGAGCAATAAATGATTGGGAAGCCAGCTGTACCAGCGGCACGTCAGAGCGGCGGGAGATCATGAGCCGTACATCCACCCCGCGAATTGCAGCTGCCTGCAATGCGTCAGTCATCGACTCAGGCGGGAAGAAGTAGGGTGTCTCGATGAAAATCGAACGTTCGGCACCGTAGATGGCCTGCATGATGCCGTGTGACAGCTCATTCTCCTCGTTGAGAGGTCCGCTGTTGACGATCTGCATCAGCGTATTGCCACAGTTATCGAGCAAGGGAAAGTAGTTACGGGAGGTGATCAGCGTCTGTGATACAAAAAACCAATCGATCAGGAAAACCGACTGCAATCCCTGTACTCCTTTACCTTCTATACGGGAATGGGTATCGCGCCATGCTCCCCATTCAAATCCCTTGAGATAGCGGTCGGCAATATTCATGCCACCCAGGTAGCCTATCTCACCATCAATAACGATGATCTTGCGGTGTGTCCTGTAGTTGATTCGGGAAGTGAGGGATGGCAGTGTCAGCTTCAAAAATGGCTCCACCTCTATACCTTCCATGCGGAACGCCTCGAAGTAGGATTTGCCTGTCTTGCGGGATCCGAAGCTGTCGTAGATGATGCGCACCTCCACTCCTTCCCGGGCCTTGCTGATGAGTGCTTTCTGCAGCTTCAACCCGATCTCATCGTCGTTGAGCACGTAATATTCAATGTGGATATGCCTGCGGGCCTGAGCGATGTCAACAAAGAGACGTTCGAACTTTTCCCTGGCATGGGTAAAAAGCTCTACCTTGTTTCCTCCCAGCATCGGGTTGTAATCCATTCGGCGGAGCAGGTTAATCAGGTTGCCATACTCAGGTGGGTAGCTTTGCTCAACCGGTGTCTCCATCTCATCCAGCGGTCTTTTTTTCAGCTTACTGTACATACGGCGTGAGATAACATGCTTGCGGGTGGTATCCTGTCCGAAGACAGCATACCAGATGATGCCGATCACCGGCAGGAAAAGAACCGCCAGCACCCATGCCACCGTCTTGATGGGGTTCCTGTTCTCGGTGATCACCACCACCACGATGCTCACTACCGTGACGAGGTAGAGGATCTCGAAGAGGTTGATCAATGTATTGTTCAGGGGCATGGTTACAAACGGTATTTTCCTTCGCTGATATCTTCCATTATGTTGAGATATGAGTGATAGCGGCTTTCACTGATGGTATGCTCATCCACGGCGCGGCGCACGGCACACTCCGGTTCGTTGAGATGAAGGCAGTTGTTGTATCGGCATTGCTTTGAGACCCGGAAGATCTCAGGGAAGTAATGAGACACCTCAGCGACAACCATGTCGATGGTGCCAAATCCCTTGATGCCCGGGGTGTCGATAATAAAGCCGCCGTTGGCC
>CAZBFS010000080.1:0-7401 GCA_964491215.1 uncultured Proteiniphilum sp. | reverse complement strand
CTCCTCGAGCGACTGTAACGCTTCACAGGGACCTTTGCACTTTTTGATGTGGTACTGAAGACAGACCTTGAATTTGCCGGCGGCTATATTCTCAGGTGTGAGGTTCAGCCGACAGGTGCGAACCTTGTAGATGTTGCGGAAGATGTCGAGCAATGTGTTTACCGACTGTACGGAGGTATAGGGACCGTAATAGCGGGAACCATCCTTCACGATATTGCGTGTCTTGTAAACTCGAGGGAAGAACTCATTCTTGACAACGATGGATGGGTAACTTTTGTCATCTTTGAGAAGCACGTTATAACGAGGACGGAGCTGCTTGATCAGGTTGTTTTCAAGCAGGAAGGTATCCTCTTCCGAGTTGACAACGATGTATTTTATTTTTCGGATGTTACGTACCAGGATCCGCGTCTTGGGATGATCATGTTGCTTGTTGAAGTATGAGGAGACTCTTTTTTTCAGATCTTTCGCCTTACCCACGTAGATCACCGTCCCCTTCTCGTCGAGAAACTGGTAACAACCTGGCTGATGCGGGATCACTGCCAGCGTCTGTTTGATTTCATCGTTCATCATTCCGGCGGGTTACTTTAGAGACAAAGATACAAAAAAGAGCCCATTTCTGTCAACAGCCCCATGGGCGGATAACAAATTGAGCGGGATTGAAACGAGTGAATAGTTAAATTGAAAACTTCAGGATTGAGCTTACCTCCACATCATTCGGAAAGAGCAAACGCCCATCCAGGTCTTCCAATTCAATCAGGAAGTTAATGTAGATTTTGCGTACACCCAGTTTCTTCACCAGGTTATGCGCGGCCACCATGGTACCACCGGTCGCCAGCAGGTCATCATGGATCAGCACGACATCATCCTTGCTCAAAGCATCTTCATGTATCTGAATGGTGTCTTCGCCATATTCCTTGCTGTAGGTCTCCTCGATGACGTGATAGGGAAGCTTGCCCGGCTTGCGAATCGGGACAAAGCCCGCACCCAGCCTTATGGCAGCAGCAGGCCCCATGAAAAAACCCCTGGACTCGATGCCCACCACCTTGGTGATCCCTTTGTCGCGATAACTTTCATAGAGGATGTCGGATAGCTCTCTGAGGTGCTCCGGATTCTGGAACAGGGTAGTGATATCCTTGAACTGTATGCCCGGGATGGGGAAATCAGGGATGTTCCTTACGGAAGCGGTCAATTTTTCGATGCTCATTTTTTTGGTGTTATATGTTTTGTTTCTTCGGCGATGTTCCACGTGAAACATTTAGGTTTGTTATCTACCCAGCAGAACCAGCAGGACCGATATGTCGTTGGGCGATACACCGGGTATTCTGCTTGCCTGTGCGATGGTTTCAGGGTTAATTCGGGTCAGTTTCTGCCTTGCTTCGGTCGAGAGTGACTGGATCTCGTTGTAGTTGAATTTGTCCTTGATACGGATCTCCTCCAGTCGGGTGATCTTGTCGGCCATCACCTGTTCCCGCTTGATGTAACCGTTGTATTTGATCCTGATATCGGCCGACTCGATGATCTCCTCCCGTCTCTCGTCGATGCTCCCAAGCAGTTCCCGTAGTGCTGTAATTTCACCTGCCATCACCTCCAGGTCGATGTGCGGGCGAACAAGCAGGTCGATCAGCTTCACCCCCTGTTTGAGGGGTGCAGTGCCGATACTTTCAAGGAAGGGGTTGATGCGGTCAGTTTTTATGGAGAAATTGTTCACAAAACGGATGATTTCATCCAATTTCTCCTGTTTTCCCGAGAGCAGTTTCATTCGCTCAATGGTAGCCAGTCCCTGTTCATAACCCTTGCGGGTAAGACGTTCGTCGGCATTGTCTTGCCGAAGCAGGATACGGTACTCGGCGCGGGAGGTGAACATCCGGTAGGGTTCATCTACCCCTTTGGTGATCAGGTCATCGATCAGTACGCCGATATAAGCTTCGTCGCGGTGCAGTACAAAAGGGTTGCCTCCATGGCAGTTTATGTGAGCGTTGATGCCGGCAATGATACCCTGTCCTGCTGCCTCCTCATATCCTGTTGTACCGTTTATCTGCCCTGCAAAAAAGAGGTTTTTCACCGCTTTTGTCTCGAGGGTAGGGTAGAGCTGTGTGGGGTCGAAGAAGTCATATTCGATGGCGTAGCCGGGGCGGAAGATATGTACGTTTCGAAAGGCGGGAATGCTTTGCAGTGCTTTCAGCTGTGTCTCCAGCGGCAGCGAGGAGGAGAAGCCGTTTAAATAGTACTCATGGGTGGTCTCACCTTCCGGTTCGAGGAAGAGCTGGTGGCTGGTTTTCTCGGAAAAGGTTACAATTTTTGTCTCGATACTGGGGCAGTAGCGGGGACCGATGCTTTGGATTTGCCCGTTGTAAAGAGGTGAGTCATTCAATCCCTCCCGCAGTGCTGCGTGTACCTCTTCAGAGGTGTATGCGATCCAGCAGCTGCGTTGCCTAAGGGTGCGCTGCACATGTGGGAGATAGGAGAACTTATGGAAATCAACATCTCCTTTCTGTTCTTCCAGCAGAGCAAAATCGACGGTTCTTGCATCGATCCGCACTGGCGTGCCGGTTTTCATCCGGTCGGTACGAAATCCAAGCTTCTGCAGCTGTTCAGTCATCCCTGTAGAGGCTGGCTCAGAGAGGCGACCGCCACCAATCTGCACTTTTCCTATATGGATCAATCCGTTCAGGAAGGTGCCGTTGGTTAGGATCACTGCGCCCGCGGTAAAAGTTACTCCCATGCGGGTTTTCACACCTTTGACGTTGTTGCCCTCGAAGAGAAGCTCCGTGACAGTGTCCTGCCACATCGATAGGTTGGAGGTGTTCTCAATGATCTCACGCCAGCTCTCGATAAATTTCATCCGGTCACTTTGCACGCGCGGGCTCCACATGGCGGGACCTTTTGAGCGGTTCAGCATCCGGAACTGGATGGCTGTGCGGTCGCTTACGATACCCATCTGACCGCCCAATGCATCAATCTCCCGTACGATCTGACCCTTGGCCACACCACCCACAGCAGGATTGCAGCTCATCTGGGCAATCTTGTTCATGTCCATGGTGATGAGCAGCGTCTTTGAGCCCATGTTGGCAGCAGCCGTTGCTGCTTCACATCCGGCATGACCTGCTCCCACAACTATTATGTCGTAACTGAAATTCATTTACTTTTAATCGAAGCTGCAAATTTACTAAAAAAGAAAACGTTACCTGTCGGTTATACTGTTAATAACCGATAATATCACTTTTGGTAGTATCAATTGAGTTTGAGCGTGAGGTATACGGGCAGATGGTCGCTGTAACCGCCAACATATTTTCTACTGTAGGTACGGTTGGGCTTGGGGCGGTTGTTGCGTCCGAAGTATAAAAGCCAGGAGGGGTTATAGAGGTCGGCATACTCCGGTTTACAGTCGATGGTTTGCGATGTGAGCAGGTTGCCTGAGACGATTATCTGGTCGAACAACAGCCACCCCTTATGGTATGTTGTACCCAATCCTTTCTTGTATCTCGGGTAAAGCAGGTTGTAGAGTCTAAGATTTTTGACATCCTCAAAACTTTTACGGGCACCCAGCACTTCATCCACACTGTTGTCATCGGGGGTGTCGTTGAAATCACCCATGATGATCAGGTTTGCTTCCGGATCTTCTGCCGTCACCTTGTAAACAGCATTTCTCAGTTCGCTGGCAGCGAAATAGCGTCTTCGTTCGGAAAGCTCTCTTCCTTCGGCGCGGGAGGGGAAATGAATGAAAAACAGATGCAGGGTTTCGCCATTGGGTACCGTTCCCTTCACGTAGAGGATATCACGGGTACGATCCTCTATGCCAGGGAGATGTACCAGTACCGGATGAGATTCAAGCACGCGGAAGCTATCAGTATTGTAAATCATTGCCACATCCGACCCCCGTTCATCCGGGCTATCGTAATGTACGAAGCTGTATCCCTTCATTCCCTGTCGATGCATCTCTTCAAGGATACTTTCCATCACCGTCTTATTTTCAATTTCAGCAAGTGAGATGATATCGGGACGGTTGGGATGAACGATTTTGGCAATTACATTTGTTAATTTCTCAACCTTGTCGTTGAATCGACGATCGGTCCACTTTCGGAAACCATCGGGTGTGAAATCATCATCCATCGTGTGCGGGTCATCGACGGTATCGTAGAAGTTCTCGGTATTGTAGAACATCAGGGTGAAGGGTTTGGTCATATCAGCAGAGGTTTGTTTTACAAATGTGAATTGTCGGGGCGATATCGGATCGTTTTGTAAATTGTCAGCCGCTTAAATTCAGTAGGTTGAGTGCCTTTTCCTCTGCTTCCTTCATCGCTTTCTGTTCGGTCTCGTTCTTGTCATTAAGGCCACAGAGGTGGAGTATGCCATGGATGATCACCCGTCGTACCTCTTCCTCAAACGGAGTCTGATACTTTTGTGAATTGCTGCGCACCGTTTCAATGCTGATGATGATATCACCTGCGATGATCTCCCCTTCTGTATAGTCGAAGGTGATGATGTCGGTGAAAAAATCATGCTTCAGGTAGTGTCGGTTCATCTCCAGGATTTTCTGGTCGTCACAAAAGAGGTAAGAGAGCTCACCCACTTTTTTACCATATCCGGCTGCAACCGATTTGATCCAGTTTGCCGTTTCCCGTTTTTTGATTGTTCCCGGAAAGGGAACGTTTTCTGATTGAAATCTGATGGCCATATTTTATTAAGATATATTAACCTTGAGAGTCTTCTATTTGTTACCCGAAAAAGAGGTAGGCTGTGAATATGGCAGCTATGATACCGGCCAGATCCGCCAAAAGCGCATAGGGAACGGTATAGCGCGAATTTTTGATGTTCACCGCTCCGTAGTAAACAGCCACGATGTAGAAGGTGGTGTCGGTGGCACCCTGTAACACACTGGAAAGGCGACCGGCAAATGAGTCGGCGCCGTAGTTTTTCATGGTGTCTATCATCATTCCTCTTGCCCCGCTGCCGCTAAGTGGTTTCATCAGGGCTGTGGGCATGCCATCCACCCAGCGTGTGTCGCTGCCGGTCATCGCCACCAGGCTACGCAGTCCCTCCATCAGGAAATCCATTGCTCCCGAGGCACGGAAAACGCCGATGCCCACCAGGATGGCAATCAGGTAGGGGATGATTGTGACGGCAGTCTTGAACCCATCTTTCGCCCCGTCGATGAATGCTTCGAAGATGTTGATTTTTTTGCGAAGTGCCTTCACGATGAAGAGGCAGATGATGGAGAAGAGGATCACGTTTGCAGCCAGGCTGGAGACGATATTGATCTGTTCCTGAGGCATGGTGCGGAAGAGAAGCACGGTGGCGGCGATGATGGCGCACATGCCAAGCAGAAAGCCAATGATTGCCCGCTGGAAGATGTTGATCCCCTGCCGGAGGCAGACAGCGATCACACCCGCCAGCGTGGCAGCGAAGGTGGCGATCATGATAGGGATGAAGATGTCGGCCGGGTTGGAGGCACCCATCTGTGCGCGGTAGACCATCACGGTGACCGGTATCAGTGTGAGTCCCGATGCGTTCAGCACCAGGAACATGATCATCGGGTTAGAGGCCTGTTCTTTCTGCGGGTTGATCTCCTGCAACTGCTGCATCGCCTTCAGACCGAAGGGTGTGGCAGCATTGTCGAGTCCCAGCATGTTGGCTGAGATATTCATCAGCATCGACCCCGAAGCGGGGTGGTTTCTTGGCAGGTCAGGGAATAGCCTTGAAAAGAGAGGTGCCACGGCACGGGAGAACATTTCCACCATGCCGCCCCGTTCACCAATCTTCATCACTCCCAGCCAGAGGGAGAGCACGCCGGTCAGTCCCAGCGATATCTCGAAGCCTGTACGGGCGGTGTCGTAGGTGGAATTCATGATGTCGGTGAAGACCTGTATGTCTCCGAAGAAGAGCAACTTCACCAGTGCCACGACGAAGGCGACGAGAAAGAAGGCGATCCATATATAATTCAATACCATATGTTGCGGTAATCAAGGTAGAAATAGTGCCGTTTCTGACTTTCAGCAACCAAAGGTACAATTTCTGCCACTTTATCAAAAGGGAAATCAGATAATTTGTAACTTTACCATGCTGAACAGAAATCTTTCATTTCAATGTGCTGGAAAGATTTTTTATACTATCACAAGGGGTCAAGAATAGGTGTGCTCCTCTTGTTGATCCTGATCGTGCTGACGCTGATCCTGCAGATCCTGCTCAGCAACCGTCGTTCAACCGATTTTGTGCTACAGCAGAACGATTCGCTGATCAGTGCATTTGATCAGTTTCGCCTCAGTGGTCTGGTGGTACAACCTGATACAGCAGAGCCATTTGACCGGCGTAAAACAGGTAGAACAACTGTTTCGGATGGCGGCGGGAGAGGAGAGGTTGATGCTCTTTCGGTGGAGAGGATGCCTCCTGTTTATCCCGTCAGGGTGAAGCTGCAACCGGGAGAAACCATCTCTCTGAATGAGACCGATACAAGCAGATGGAAGATGATCCCGGGCATCGGCAGCAGTTATGCATCCCGCATCGTGAGGTACCGTGAGCTGCTGGGAGGCTACGTGCGAAAAGATCAGCTGCGGGAGGTGTACGGGCTCGACGGGGCATTGTATGCCCGCATATCGCCCTATATTGCACCGGACAGCCTCTACCGGCGCCTGTCGGTCAACCGTGCCGAGTTCAGCGATCTGCTCCGTCATCCCTATCTCAACTATGAACAGGTACAGGCAATTGTGAATCTCCGGAGAAAGAAAGGCGACATCCAATCGATCCGTGAACTGGCGATGCTTGATCTCTTCACAGAGGATGATATCAAGCGTCTGGAGCCCTATCTGGAGTTTTAAATCAGCACATGGAGACTGTTACCGAATAGATGCCTGATAGCAAGTTCCCTTTATTGGGGGGCACTGTGATACACGGTTTCCAACGTGTAATTGCTGTCGGTCGTAAAATAACCTCTTATCATCACCTCCACGATTTCTTTGCCGTTGTTGACATAATTGCCCGTGGCATGATCGATCAGACCGGAGCTTTCATGCCCCGTACCGGTGCTGCCGTTGTCCCAGTAAAAAGCGGCCATGCCATATGTGCGGGCAGCCTTGCACAGATATTCAAGGTAATATTTACGGAACGACTCGGAGCGACTGTCACTGCGGTGCACGCTGCCCATCTCTCCGATATAAACGGGTATACCCTTGTCGACATAGGTGGTTTTCAATTCGGCAAACACCCTCCCCATATGATCTTCGTCCCCCCATTGCTCTTTCTTGTTCGTGGCACCGGTGTGTCCCCACTCACTAAACTTATCGGTCAGTGTGAATTCATGAGGGTCATAGAAGTGCACCGATACCAGCAAGCGATCTGTTGCAGTATCCTCGGGCAGCTTCAGGTGTTTCATCGTCAACTCGGGATTGGTGGTGTAACCGCTAATAC
>CAZBFS010000079.1:4949-7427 GCA_964491215.1 uncultured Proteiniphilum sp. | reverse complement strand
CTCCAGCTCCACAAAAAATACCGGCTCAGGTGCCGGTATTTTTTTTTTGTGTGATGGTTGCTGACCTGCCGGTCTATCTGCCACGGCTTTTGGCCGGGTTGCTCCTGAAATTGGAAACCTCTTTCTGGATAAATTGCCGTTCTGCTTGTTGGGCCTTGTAAAGCTTCTCCGGTGAGAGCACCTTCTCAAATCGGGGAGCGAACTCCTTTTCAAGCGCTGCCTCTCTCATCTTCAACTCTACATCTTCTTCCAGCATCTTTCTATACTCTTCATTCGAGATGTTACTGTTATCCTTGATGCGTTGCACTTTCTCCCTGTGCTTACGGTGCAGCTCAAACTTCTTCTTCGTAAGCTCGTTCGTCAGCGGGAAATATCTGTCGGCTTCCGCCTTGCTGAGTCCCGCTTCTCTCTGCACGAACTCTTTTTTGCGCTTCTCGTAATCTGCCATGTCCATCTTTCTCTCCTGTGCGAACAAGGTCGCCATATGCAGGGGTAGCATTATGAGACAAATCAGCAAAATGATATTTCTTTTCATAGCCTTTCTATAAGTGAGTTGCATCATCAATTCAAATAATATTGATCATACATGTAATCAAAATAACCCTCTTCCACCAGCTGTTCCTCCAGGTATTGGTAGAACTCCTCTTCGGTGACCTGCACTGTTGACCAGTAACCCTCCTGGGTCTGAACCACCGACTGGCGGGATGCTACATTGCCATTGTCTGGTTGCCTGGTAAGAAATTGAATGGTGACATAGAGTCCAACAAACATTGCTGCCATGTACACCCAGGGCTTCACCTTATCCCAGAGAGGAACCGTTTTAGGGGGTACAATTTTTTTTTCAGGAAGATGATTCATCATCTCTTCATTAAATCGGGCGAAATAGTTGTCTGGAACTTTAAATGGATTTCGGGTGCGATCTATTTCTTCTAATTTGTTGAAATGAGATTTCATACGATTTTGTATATTGATGTTCATGCTTTTTTGAAGCCTTTCCCTATTGGGCTCTACTGTTGAATAGACGTTAAGCTCCGGAAAAGGTTTAATCGTTTTCGCCTAAAAACTTTTCAATTTTTTTAACTGCATGGTGATAAGATGCCTTTAGCGCCCCCACAGAGGTGCCGAGGATATCAGACATCTCATCATATTTCAATTCTTCGAAATATTTCATCTGGAAAACGAGACGCTGTTTTTCAGGCAGTGTGAGGATCGCTTTTTGTAACTGCAGCGATGCCTCGTCGCCGTCGAAATATTCATCACCCTCCAGCACATTGATCAGAAATGAGTCGTTGTCATCGATCGAGATGTTGTTCTGACTTCGTTTCTTGTTCAGGAAGGTGATGCTCTCGTTGATGGCAATCCGATAGAGCCATGTGGTAAGCTTGGCGTCACCCCGGAAGTTCTCCAGGTTCATCCAGGCCTTCACAAATACATCCTGTAGGATGTCATTGGCATCGTCGTGCGAGAGCACCATCTTTCGTATCTGCCAGTAGAGTCGTTCGCTGTATGCAGCGACCAGACTGGCAAACCCTTGTCTGACTGTATGCGGATTCCGTAATGTCTCCAGTAAGGTTTCCTCGTTGTTCATTTCCATAAGTATGGCATTCAGGGCAAAGGTAAGTTTTTTTTTGTTTTCTGCTCAGATCGAATCTCCATTTTCAAACCATCTCACAAAATTACCCGCGGCTTCTTCGTTTTCCAGCCACCATTTCATTGACTCGGGATAGTAGGAGACACTGATGTACCGGCAATAGGTTTCATAATAGTCCGACTGTTCTATATGGGTGAAGAAGGGGATATAGTATGTCCATAAGATTCCCTCTTTCGGACCGATGCTCTCCGCTTCAAGTACCTGCATGATTGCGCGGTTCACAGCAGTGAACAACAGGAAGGGATCAGTTCCGGTGTCGGCGATCTGCAGTGAGTCGGGTGCCTGTAAAGAGTCTGCGGTTTGCAAAGAGTCTGCGGTCTGCAGGGAGTCGAGGGTAGCAGTGATCGCCTTGTACACAAGCCCCCGATCAAGGTTATCCTCGGGAGTGAGTGGTGGTATTTTGTTGTTCTTAATTGTTTCTGCAGGTCTGTTACGCATCATCTGTTGCTGAATGAAAGAACGTTGCACCGGCTCCTCACTTTTTTTGATGCACATGGTTTGCAGCATCTCCTCAAAGGCGTTCTTCGACCGTTCGCTATCGGGCTCCAACAGTAGGAACATCTGAAATGAGAGGATGCTTTGTACCCAGAGACCATTGTCATTCAGCAGATAGGCGTTCAGCAGAAAAGCACCGCTGTGGCTCTTGTCGAGGTTAATTGCCCTTTTAACATGGATCATCGCTTTCTCGCTATCCCCCTGCTTGTAATAGTTGAGCGCCAGGTTAAAGTGGAGAAGGTACTCATCACCATACTTTCCCAGTCCTTCCCGGAGGAGTGTAATGGCTTCCTCGGCGCGGTCGGTTTCAAGGAGGGCTTCGCTCATTACGG
>CAZBFS010000079.1:2566-4939 GCA_964491215.1 uncultured Proteiniphilum sp. | reverse complement strand
CTCCGGGGCCCAGCTTCATATCGTTAGCTTCAATCACTTCTTTGCTGTACTTCTCGGCACCGGCGTAATCTTCGAGTTCGAGAGAGGTGAGTGACATTTCATATACAGCCTGTATCAGACCGGGGTCGAATGTCAATGCCTCACGGTATTTTGCCATCGCCTTTTCATATTCACCCTGATCATGCAGTGCCACTCCTTCCTCTACCAGTTGCTGCGCAGTTGATTGTTGTCCCTGCGCGAGGGTGGGGAGGGTGATTAATAAAAATGCAAAAAGTATGATAGTCTTGTACATAGTGATAGTCTGTTGTCCGTTTTCAGTCGTCCGTCAAGCTCAATTGGAACAAAAAAATCTGCTCCGGGAAATGAATGCGAGCCTTTCATCGGGTAAAAGTAAGCAAAAAAAGGTGCTTGCAATTATCTTACAGGAGAATTTTGTTTTTTTGTAACAGTAATAAACATATGAGAATGGCAAATATAATTTTTTTACATTTCCCCGTGGCAAAGATTGTCGTACATTTGTATGAGTAAATATGCCCAATTGAGACAACGATGCAATACAACCAGGTTTTGTTCAAGTGTGATCCATTTACCGAGCTGGTCACCGACATCCTCTCCGCACAGCTGGCTGAGATAGGGTTTGAATCTTTTGTGAGGGGAGAGGAGGCTCTGGAAGCCTATATCCCGCTACCGTTATACAACCTGGACGAGATTCAAAAGGTTGTTGCCGCCTTCCCGCTAGAGGCGGCGATCAGTTATTCAATCCACACCATGGAAGAGAAAAACTGGAACGAAGAGTGGGAGAAAAACTACTTCCAACCCATTATCATAGATGAGGAATGTTGTATCCACAGCTCGTTTCACCATCCGAAGGGATCTTTCCGTTACCGCATCGTGATCGATCCGAAGATGTCGTTCGGCACCGGTCATCATCAAACTACGCTTCTGATACTGAAAGAGATACTGGCAATGGAGCTTAGTCGCAAAAGCGTGCTTGATATGGGCTGCGGCACCGGTGTGCTGGCTATCCTGGCAGCAATGAAGGGCGCAAGTCCGGTGACAGCCATTGATATTGAGGAGTGGGCCTACAACAATGCACTTGAGAATGTGCAGCTGAATGGCACTGCATCCATACGTGTGCAACAAGGGGGGGCTGAACTGCTGGGTGAAGAAAAGTACGATGTGATCTTTGCGAACATCAACCGCAACATCCTTTTACAGGATCTGCCACACTACGAAGCCGTGTTGGAGAAGTGCGGGATCATCATCGTGAGCGGATTCTACCTGGATGATCTTTCTTCTATCCGGTCCGGAGCGGAAAAGCTGGGTCTCTCTTTTGATCATTTCAGGGAGATGGACCGTTGGATAGCCGCAACTTTTGTAAAGAAGTGAAAAAAGGCGTACCTTTGCAGCTTATTACACTTTTTAGGTTATTGACACTATGGAATGGTTAGTTGAACTAATTAGCGGATCGGGAATTGCTCACTCGATCCTTATATTGGCTGTGGTGATTGCCATGGGGCTGCTCCTGGGCAAGATCAAGGTCTTCGGAATCTCACTGGGTACCACCTGGATCCTTTTCTTTGGTATTTTCCTGGGTCACCTGGGTCTCCGCATCGAACCGGAGCTGCTTCATTTCCTGAAAGAGTTTGGACTGATACTTTTTATCTTCTCCATCGGTATGCAGGTGGGACCAAGCTTCTTCTCCTCCTTCAAGCAGGGAGGAGTCACCCTCAATCTGTTGGCCTCAGGAGTGGTGTTTCTCGGGGTCACCACCACCGTCGTGATCCATCTGATAACCGGTCTTCCCATAGCCACCATGGTTGGCATCCTCTCAGGAGCAGTGACCAACACACCCGGTCTGGGAGCTGCACAACAGACCTATACCGATGCCACCGGCAGCACAGATCCTTCCATCGCCACTGCCTATGCTGTTGCCTACCCGCTGGGGGTGGTTGGCATCATCCTCTCTCTTGTTCTGTTTCGTTACATCTTCCGCATCAATCTCACGCAGGAGAACAAACGACTCGACCAGATGGACGAATCGAAACAGACCGAAGCACATATGTTCACCCTTGGTGTCTTAAACCCCGCCATCATGGGTAAGAATATCCGGGAGATCAAGAAACTGATAGACCGTGAGTTCGTCATCTCCAGGGTGCTCCATAATCATAGCGGTCAACTTGTTGTCCCTCAAACAGATACCAGGCTGGATGAAGGTGACAGGCTGTTGGTGGTCTCCAACCTGAAAAACATAGAGGTGATTGAGGCGCTTATTGGCCAGCGCATAGACATGAACAGGGAGGAGTGGGAAAAGCTTGATTCACAGCTTGTCTCCCGCAGGATCTCCATCACCCGGTCGGCAGTTAACGGGCG
>CAZBFS010000079.1:1862-2522 GCA_964491215.1 uncultured Proteiniphilum sp. | reverse complement strand
CCATTGGTAATCTGCGTTTACGTAACCTCTTCGGCGTCAACATCACCCGGGTGAACCGTGCCGGTGTCGACCTGATCGCCGACTCACGACTGCAGCTCCAGCTGGGCGACCGCGTCACCGTTGTGGGTTCTGAGGAGGCAATAGCCAATGTGGAGAAGTTTCTGGGTAACTCAATGAAAAGATTGCGTGAACCCAACCTTATCTCCATCTTCATCGGCATCGCCCTGGGCGTGCTGGTGGGAAGCATTCCCTTTATGATTCCCGGGATACCGCAGCCGGTAAAGCTGGGACTGGCTGGTGGACCGCTCATCATCGCCATACTGATCAGTAAGTTCGGACCCAAGTACAAACTGGTCACCTACACAACCATGAGTGCCAACCTGATGTTGCGTGAGATCGGCATCGCCATCTTCCTCGCCTGCGTGGGACTGGGAGCAGGAGGCAACTTCGTGGAAACAGTGGTCAACGGTGGTTACATATGGATTGGCTATGGTGTGATCATCACCCTGTTGCCGCTATTAATCATCGGTCTCATCGGCCGCAAGATTTGCAAGTTAAACTATTTCACACTGATGGGGTTGATTGCCGGGAGCATGACAGACCCGCCGGCACTGGCCTATGCCAATGCCAGCGCCGGTAATGATATCCCAGCCGTGAGCT
>CAZBFS010000079.1:0-1852 GCA_964491215.1 uncultured Proteiniphilum sp. | reverse complement strand
ACGCAACGGTCTACCCGCTTACCATGTTCCTGAGGGTGATCACAGCACAGCTGCTGATTCTTATTTTTCTCTAAATGAACATGTCAGCCTGAACATGGGTGTTGCTTCGGTCGCAATCGATTGCACACGATTCTGCTCAAAAGATCACCTTTAGCGAGCCATTCCCACCTTTTTCGTCGTAGATTTGTCGTCGAAGACAATAATTTAATACGCAGATCATTTCAAGGGATCTCTCCCCTTGAAAATGAACTTAACAAAAGGATCTGAATGGCTCTTATAGCATTTCAACTCAACTACCACACCACCTGGGGGCAACAGGTCTACCTCTGTGGATCGACACCCGAACTGGGAGAGTATGATGAGGCTAAGGCGTTGCTGCTCGACTGTAACGGTGACAGCTGGGGCGCTACCGTGAAGATGACGGAGACCGATACCCTCGAGTACTATTACCTGATCCGTCAGGGCAACAGCACCATCCGGCGGGAGTGGGGTGCTCACCGGCGACTCCATGTCATCAAGGGAAAGAAGTCATATATCGTACAGGATCACTGGAACGATAAACCCTTCCACGCATACCTCTACTCAGCGGTTTTTACCGACAGCATCTTCCATCATCAAAAAGAACTTCTTCCCTCAAAATATTATTCCCGATCACTCCTGCTCAACCTCATCTGCCCCTATGTCAATCGTGATCAGATAGTGGCAGTATGTGGTGAAGCAGATATGCTGGGAGGATGGGATCCCGCAAAAGCAAAGCCGTTATCCTGTGTGAACGACGGTGAATGGCAGCTCCTGCTCAATGCAAGCTCGCTCCCCGAGACAAGTGAATATAAATTCCTGATCATCGACCGCAACAGCGATAAGGCGGTGCATTGGGAAGATGGAGCCAACAGAGTCCTGCAGGCAGGTCACGCAATGCAGTCGGGCAGTGTGACGGTAGAGATGTCGTTACGATATCGTTATCCGGGTTTCTCATTCAAGGGTACAGGAACGGCGATACCAGTCTTCTCCCTGAGAACGGCACAAAGCTTCGGTATCGGTGATTTCGCCGATCTGCGGAAGATGATCGACTGGGCATCGCTCACCAAACAGCAACTGATTCAACTGCTGCCGGTGAACGACACCACCACAACAAGAACATGGAAAGACTCCTATCCCTATAGTGCCATCTCTATCTATGCCCTCCATCCCATCTATCTCGGGTGCAGCGATTATCCGTTGAAGAACAAAAAGAAACAGAGGCAATATCTCAATGAAGCAATTGCTCTCAACCGCCTCGATGAGATCGATTACGAACAGGTGCTAAAGCTTAAGACGGCATACACGCGCGACCTCTTTCTCGAGGAGGGTGAAGAGGTGCTCTCTTCAGATGCATACATCACCTTCTTTGAGAAAAACAGAGAGTGGCTCTTTCCCTACGCCTGCTATTGCACCCTGCGAGACCGTTTTGGCAGTGCCAACTTCAGGGAGTGGGACAACTTCGCTACTTACAACGAGGTGCAACTGAAAGAGATGCTGGAAACCGATCCCCGGGCCGGAGAGGAAACACACTACTGGTACTACGTGCAGTACCTGCTGCACCGTCAGTTCTCATCGGTAAAAGAGTATGCACACGAGAGAGGAGTCACCCTGAAAGGGGACATCCCCATCGGGATCAATCGGGACAGCATCGATGCATGGACCTCACCCGATCTCTTCAACATGGATACCCAGAGTGGCGCTCCCCCCGATGATTTCTCCTTCTTCGGTCAGAACTGGGGGTTCCCCACCTACAACTGGTATGCCATGGAAAAAGAGGGCTTCGCCTGGTGGGTCAATCGCTTCCGCAAGATGGCCGACTATTTCGACGCCT
>CAZBFS010000078.1:0-7440 GCA_964491215.1 uncultured Proteiniphilum sp. | reverse complement strand
ACCCGTACGGCAGTTTAGCAAACTGCTGGTTTCAGCCACTCACCCACACTTCCCTGTTCTTTGGCAGAAATCGGGTGCAAATATACAAGATTGTTTTCAACTTGTCAAAGAAAAAACGATAATTTCAATTGAATCTTCCTACTTTTGTGCTGTTTTATCCCTCCCTTATTTTGTAATGAAATGGAACAAACCCACAAACGAAAAAAACATAAAAGCATCTTCTGGACAGCGGGAGTGCTCTTACTGATACTCCTGACAGTAGTGATTTATGCCTATCGGCTCATCTTCGCTCCTTTATCCCCTACCGAGACGGTCTATATCTACATCGACGAGGAGCGTAACTACGAAGAGGTGATCCGGCAACTGGAGGAGAAGGCTGCCCTTCCCTCTGAAAAGATCTTCCGTTTACTGGCCGACAAGATGAATTATCCGGAACGGGTAAAAAGCGGGCGATATGCGGTCAGCCAGGGGATGACCATGCCCGACGTGATCCGCCTGCTACGCTCTGGCAACCAGACACCGGTCAATATCACCTTCAACAACATCCGCACAAGGGAGGATCTCGCCGGACGACTCGCCGGTCAGCTCATGGCCGACAGCGTTGCCCTGCTGGAGGCGTTGCGTGATCCCTCCCTCGCCGGGCAACACGGATTCAACAGCGAAACCATCGTGACCATGTTTATCCCGAACACCTACGAAGTATACTGGAACACCAATGTGGAGGCACTGATGCAACGGATGAAGAGGGAATACGACCGATTCTGGGATGATGACCGGAGGAAGAAAGCAGAAGAGAGGGGACTCACGCCGGTGGAGGTCTCCACCCTGGCATCGATCGTAGAGGAGGAGGCCACCTATGTAGATGAATACCCCATAGTGGCGGGGCTCTACCTGAACCGCCTCAAAAGAGGGATGCGGCTGGAGGCCGATCCCACCGTGAAGTTTGCCGTAGGTGATTTTTCACTGCGGCGCATCCTCTACAGACACCTGGAGGTAGAATCACCCTATAACACCTATAGGAGAGAGGGACTGCCGCCCGGGCCCATCCGGATACCCTCCATCGCGGCTATCGATGCCACACTGTCGCCACGACAACACAACTATCTCTTCATGTGCGCGAAGGATGACCTCTCCGGACGTCATAACTTCGCGGTCACGCATGCCGAGCACGCGCGCAATGCGGCCCGCTACCAGCGTGCGCTCAATGAGCGGGGCATTTACTAAAATTCAATCTCATCGGGATGAACACCCGTTCGCTGCCCCTTGTCGAGACGATCAATCAAAGCCATCTCCTCCCCTGTCAGCGAGAAATCGAACAAGGCAATATTCTCCCGCTGCCGCTCAGCATCGGATGACTTGGGAAGGGGCAACAACCCTTTCTGCAGGTTCCATCGCAGGATGATCTGGGCTGGGCTTTTACTTTTACGCTCGGCGATCTCAAGCAAGAGAGGATCTTTCAGCAAGGGGATCTTGCTGCTGCCCAGAGGGCTCCAGGATTCCACAACGATACCTTTCTCACTACAGTAATCCTGTAGATGCTGCATCACCAGGAAGGGATGTAGCTCCACCTGGTTGACGGCAGGCACCACCTCAGCCACAGAGAGCAGTTCCTCCAAATGATGTTTCAGGTGATTGCTCACCCCGATTGCTCTCACCCTGCCACTATCATAGATCTGTTCCATCATACGCCAGGTGGCAGCCACCGCTCCTATAACCGGCCAGTGAACGAGGTAAAGGTCAATATAGCCGATATCCAGTTTTCGCATGCTCTCCTCAAAAGCCTGCTCAATGCCATTGTTCAGGATATCGGTGCCCCACAGCTTGGTCGTCACGAACAGTTCTTCACGTGGGACACCACTTTCACCTATAGCCTTGCCAATAGGGCTCTCGTTGTCGTAGAAGGAGGCGGTATCAATGTGACGATATCCGGCATCCAGTGCGCTGCGCACCGCATGTATCACCTCCCTGTCATTTCTTCCCAAACGATAGGTTCCCAGTCCGGGCACCGGAATCTTAATCCCGTTATTCAATTGAATGGTTTTCATAA
The DNA here is from genome assembly GCA_964491215.1 of uncultured Proteiniphilum sp. Taxonomy (GTDB): domain Bacteria; phylum Bacteroidota; class Bacteroidia; order Bacteroidales; family Dysgonomonadaceae; genus Proteiniphilum. Next base: position 5,393 of record CAZBFS010000078.1, on the reverse strand, counting down.
GCGTTCTTTTCGCAGTCGCTGCTGCACGTTTTTCTTGTCTCTGTGAATCTGTTCCACCAGAAGCTCCATCGTCTCAAATTTCTGATCAGGACGGATAAAATCGATAAACTCCACGGTCAGGGATTGATTGTAGAGATCTCCGTTAAAATTGAAGATATTGACCTCCACGCTGATTTCCGGATCGGCATGTAACGTTGGCCGCGTGCCGATGTAGAGCATTCCTTCATATTTCTCCTCTCTCAGATGCACCAACACCGCGTAAACACCCAGTGCCGGCACTACCTTGTATCGCTCCCATGCACGGATATTCGCCGTGGGAAAACCAATCGTACGCCCCACACGATAGCCCTCCACAATCTTCCCTGACAAGGTGTAGTTGTATGACAACAGGTTGCTTGCCCCCATCACATCACCCTCTTTCAACAGCTTGCGTATTCTGGTAGAGCTCACGTTCCCGCCTTCGGTCTGCCACTCAGCAGCACTGATGACCTGCATGCCAATCTCTTTCCCGTAACGGGCATAGTCGTCATATCCCTCAAGACGGTTGAAACCAAAGCGATGGTCATAACCAATCAGGAGTGTTGACACATGTAGCTGTTCCTGCAGCACCTGCTGCATGAATGCACGGGCGGTGAGTTGTGACAAGGCTGCGCTAAAGGGAAGTGTGATGCAATAATCCACTCCTGTGGATGCTAGTTGCGCCAACTTCTCCTCATAACCACAAAGCAGCGCTGGCTGATAATCAGTTTGCAGCACCTTGCGCGGATGTACCGGAAATGTAATAACAGCTGAGGGCTGCTCTTGTCGTACGGCCTCTTCTCTCACCTGCCTAATCAGATAACGGTGTCCGGCATGCACACCGTCAAAAAAACCGACCGTGGCTACAAACCGTTCTTCCACTGTGTCGTGATTGTTCGATAGATCAATATGTTCCAAAATAACCCGAATGTTTTCAGGAGTCTCCTCTCTTTTGTGTGAGTGATAATAACGCCTGATCCGACTGTTTGGTTTTCTCTCCACATCAAATGTTGCGTGGCAGCCATGCGGCATTGCCTGCTCTCCTGTTGAAAAAGTGATTGATTGAGCCGGTGAAGATACAAATATTCAATATCTTTGCAAAGAAAGAAGTTGGTACATCAACAATTACCTATAGTGATGATCATGGAAACAATGTCAAAATACAATCTGTTTGTCGTGCTTGGTCTGATTACCGGATTAACCGCCTGTAGCGATGAAAAGAAACACAACACACTCACACCGGAAGAGATAGCAGGGGGATGGGAGCTGCTGTTCGACGGGAGCACCCTGAACGGATGGCGCGACTACAACGGAGAGAACCTCACAGCCCCCTGGTTTGCCGAAGAGGGTATGATCCAGGCAAAAGGAGAAGGTGCCGACGAGCATGGCTACATCGTGACCGAAAAGATTTACGAGAACTTCGAGCTGATGTGGGACTGGAAGATTGCCGACGGCGGCAACAGCGGCGTGCTCTACCACGTGGTGGAAAACCCCAGCTTCGCCGTCCCCTATGTTACCGGACCTGAATACCAGCTCATCGATGAGCTCAACTTCCCGCAACCGCTGGAGGATTGGCAAAAGACAGCAGCCGATTATGCCATGCACACCACTAACCCGGACAATACACTAATCAAACCGGCAGGTGAATGGAACACCTCCGGGATCATCTTTGACAACGGTCACGTGGAGCACTGGCTCAATGGCGAAAAGGTGGTCGAGTTTGAAGCCTGGAACGAGGAGTGGTTTGCACGGAAAGAGAGCGGCAAGTGGGAAGATGCACCCGAATACGGCCTGGCCCGCAAGGGAGTGATTTGCCTGCAGGATCACGGCTCGGCAGCATGGTTCCGTAACATCAAGATAAGGGAGCTGCCCCGCAAGGAGCAGGAGGTGAACCTCTTCAACGGCAACGACCTGACCGGATGGGAGATATATGGCACTGAGAAATGGTACGTGGAAAACGGCGAGCTGGTGTGCGAGAGTGGTCCCGACAAACAGTATGGCTACCTTGCCACCCGGGCCTATTACGATGATTTTGACCTGACAGTAGAATTCAAACAGGAGGCAGACGGAAACTCCGGCGTCTTCATCCGCTCGTTCATCGAACCGATAGCCATCATTAACGGCTGGCAGGTGGAGGTGGCCCCCAAAGGGAACGACACCGGCGGCATCTATGAATCGTACGGCCGTGGCTGGCTGGCGCAGATTCCTGACGAGAAGGAGGAGATACTGAAAGAGGGTGAATGGAACACGCTGCGTATCCTGGTGAAGGGGGACAATGTTAAGACTTACCTCAACGCAGAGGAGATGGCAGACTTGACAGATGAGAAGATAGGAGCGGCACAGGGACGCATAGCCCTCCAGATTCACGACGGCGGCGGCATCAAGGTACGCTGGCGCAACCTGAATCTGAAGACACTCTGACCAGTACTTGGCACTGTTTTTGCATATAAGCATAAAGAAGCAAGAAAGGTGGTCCCGGGATGCAACCCTTACAAAAAATCAGCCTATCTTTGTATCATTAACAGACTTATCATTCAGAATGACAGAAAAAAACGAACTGGTAGAAAACATCATCGAAGGAATTCAGGAGAAGAAAGGGAAAAACATCAGCTCCATAAAGCTGAAGGGTATCACCGGTGCCATATGCGATTATTTCGTGATCTGCGAAGGGAACACACCCACGCAAGTGTCGGCGCTCGCTGATTCGGTGGAGCAGATGGTTCGAAAGAAAACAACCGAAAAGCCAATTCGCGTGCACGGACAACAACAGGCAGAGTGGATTGCCATTGATTATGGCAACGTGATCGTACACATCTTCCTCCCTGAGCTGCGTTCGTTCTACAATATCGACAACCTGTGGGACGATGCAAAAACAGAACGCATTCCCGACCTCTTGTAAAACTAATTCCCAGTATATTTGTTACTATTTACCCGGGGCACCCTGTTACTTGTGGCGTTCCGGATTCAACCAATAGGTTAAAGAACATTTCACACATGAGCAATTCTAACAAAAAAGATAAACAGCCCACACTCCGGCCCAAGATGGGTGGAACAAACCCCAAAAGTCCCATCAACCCTTACTGGATCTACGCCATTGCACTGGCTATCCTCATGGGGATGTGGTTCTTCGGGCAAGATACATCCGTGAAGGAGGTGACATGGTCCGATTTCCAACAACATGTGAAGGAGAACAGGGTGAAGAGCATCGTGGTCTACAGCAACAAGGGAACCGCCGAAGCGATGGTGCGCGAAGAATCAGTGAACCATATCTTTGGTGATGACGCTGCGAAGGCAGGTCGTACACCGGTGATACAGGTGGAAGGAGCATCTGCCGATGCCATTGCTGAGTTTATCGAGACAGTTAAGACTGAGCAGAACTATGATTTCGAAGTCCGCTTCGACACCACATCCGAGATGTGGGGCATCCTGATCACTTTCGCTCCATTCCTGCTGTTGATAGTCTTCTGGATCTGGATGATGCGTCGCATGCAGGGTGGTGGCGGCGGCGGTGGCGGCGGTGGTGTTTTCAGCGTCGGCAAATCGAAGGCACAGCTCTTTGACAAAGATTCCAGTCAGAAGGTGACCTTCAGGGATGTAGCCGGTCTCTCGGAAGCGAAAGAGGAGGTCCAGGAGATCGTGGAGTTCCTCAAAAACCCGGGTAACTACACCAACCTGGGAGGTAAGATCCCCAAGGGAGCCCTCCTGGTGGGTCCTCCGGGAACAGGCAAAACCCTTCTTGCCAAGGCGGTGGCAGGTGAAGCCAATGTCCCCTTCTTCTCCATCTCCGGGTCCGACTTCGTGGAGATGTTCGTCGGAGTAGGCGCTTCACGAGTGCGCGACCTTTTCCGTCAGGCCAAGGAGAAAGCACCCTGCATCGTCTTCATCGACGAGATCGACGCCGTGGGTCGTGCCCGTGGCAAGAACACCAACTTCGGATCAAATGACGAACGGGAGAACACGCTCAACCAACTGCTCACCGAGATGGATGGCTTCGGCTCCAACAGCGGGGTGATTATCCTGGCAGCCACCAACCGCGCCGATGTGCTCGACAAAGCACTGATGCGTGCCGGTCGCTTCGACCGACAGATCTACGTGGAGCTGCCCGACCTGAACGACCGAAAGGAGATCTTCAAGGTACACCTGCGCCCCATCAAGATTGACGAATCAATCAACATCGACTTCCTGGCACGTCAGACACCCGGCTTCTCGGGTGCCGACATCGCCAACGTCTGCAACGAGGCTGCGCTGATCGCTGCCCGCCGCAAGAAAAAATATGTACAGAAGGACGACTTCATGGATGCGGTGGATCGCATCGTGGGGGGTCTGGAGAAGAAAAACAAGATCATCACACAGCACGAGAAAAAGTCGATCGCGATCCACGAGGCAGGTCACGCTACGCTCAGCTGGTTCCTGGAGCATGCCAACCCGCTGGTGAAGGTGACCATCGTACCGCGCGGCAAAGCGCTGGGTGCCGCCTGGTACCTGCCTGAAGAGCGGCAGATCACCACCAAGGAGCAGATGCTCGACGAGATGTGTGCTCTGCTGGGAGGACGTGCCGCTGAAGAGGTTTTCATCGGACAGATCTCCTCGGGAGCGATGAACGACCTTGAACGTGTCACCAAACAGGCTTATGCGATGATCACCTATATGGGGATGAGTGATAAGCTGCCCAACCTGAGCTACTACGATTCCACCGGTCAGGAGTACAGCTTCTCAAAACCTTACAGCGATGATACCGCACAGCTGATCGACTCCGAGGTGAAAGCAATGATTGCCCAGCAATATGATCGAGCCAAACAGATCCTCACCGAACATAAGACTGGCCATTACAAATTGGCGAAAATTCTGTTGGAGAGAGAGATCATCTATTCCGACGACCTGGAACATATCTTCGGTAAACGTCTCTGGGTCTCCCGTTCACAGGAGATCCTCGACAGCAAGGTTGAGGAAGTCACCGAGGAGCTGATACCATCAAAGCCCTCCGGCTCTGATGATACGGTTTTCATCGATACGAACGGAAATGAGGGTGAACACCACCCCGAAAAGGAGGAGGAACAGATATCGTCCGAAGAAACCGATTCCAGTACCCTCAATAAATAATACTGAGAAGCTATAGAGAGAACCTATCGGTGATCCCAATGAACTACAAAAGCCTGAATATCAACATTCAGACTTTTGTAGTTCAATATACCTGACTCCTTATCCGGAATCCTTCCAAACAGTGGCGAACAAAAACATCGTTCTTCTCGTTATAATTATAACAAACAAACAAACAACAGAAATGAAAGCGATTCATATCTATCTTTTAAGCGGACTCGCTGCGCTGACACTGCTCAGCTGCAACCAGTCCAACGCGAACAATAAAGATCAACAAA
>CAZBFS010000077.1:0-7556 GCA_964491215.1 uncultured Proteiniphilum sp. | reverse complement strand
TCGACCGTGTATCGGTATCGCAGAAGATCAAATCGCGCGAAGAGCGCGCCCGGCTACGGCAGCTCATACAGAGCATCAAACCCAAGAACTACGGTGTCATCATCAGAACGAACGCCGAAGGGAAAAAGGTTGCTGACCTTGATGCAGAGCTCAAAGTGCTGGTGAAACGATGGGAAGACAATATCGGCAAGATCATGAAAGCCAAAGTCCCCACCCTCATCTATGAGGAGACGGGACGTACAGTGGCTCTGCTGCGTGATATCTTTAATCCCTCATTCGAACAGATTCACGTCAACAACAGGGATGTGAACAGGCAGATCGCCGAATATGTGAGCATCATCGCACCGGAACGAAAGAACGTGGTCAGAGAGTACACCGGTTCGTTGCCCATCTTAGACAACTTCGGCGTCACCAAGCAGATCAAATCGCTCTTTGGAAAAACTGTTACGTTCAAGAACGGTGCCTACCTCATTATTGAGCATACCGAGGCCCTGCATGTGATCGATGTGAATAGCGGTAACCGCAACAAATCGAAGCTGGGACAGGATGAGAGTGCTTATGAAGTGAACCTGGCTGCCGCCGAGGAGATAGCCCGCCAGCTACGGCTGCGGGACATGGGCGGCATCATCGTGATCGACTTCATCGACATGAGCAAGGGTGAGTATCGCAACAAGCTGCTTGCGCGTATGCAGGAGCTGATGGCTGGTGACCGTGCACGACATAACATTCTGCCATTGAGTAAGTTCGGTTTGATGCAGATCACGCGTCAGCGTGTGCGTCCCGAAATGGAAGTTACCACAAGCGAAGAATGCCCCACTTGCTTTGGTAAAGGAAAGATCAAATCATCGATCCTGTTTACCGACACCCTGGAGAGAAAGATCGATTATCTGGTTTACAAATTAAAAGTGAAGAAATTCAGTCTGCACATACACCCCTATGTTGCAGCGTACGTTCAGCAAGGATTGTTTTCGTTGAAGTTCAAATGGAGGAAAAAATTCAATGTAGGAATGAAAGTGATCCCGGATCAGAAGCTGGGATTCCTGCAGTATGTCTTCTACGACAAAGACGGAAACGAGATTGATCTGAAGGAAGAGATTGAAATGAAATAATCATATGTCCGGTATGTAACCGGCAGATTAACCGAAAAGAACCGGTATTGCCTTAGTGTGATGCCGGTTTTTTTGTGTCTGATCACATCGGATCGGCATCGTATATGAGTGTTACGTATCTGTAGTCCTGTATGGCATGAATCGACTGTTCAGCCCGGGTGAGGAGGCTGCGCACCCGTTGGGGTGAGAAGCCTGTTTCCAGCTTCAGCAGTATCTCCTGCAGGTGTTGTTGCTTTACCCGTGCCACCGATGGTCGGACGGGACCCAGCACCCGCTCTTTCAATTCTCTTTTGAGCAGTGATGCCAGAAGGTTGGCGGCAGCCTCGGTCAGGCTCTCCTGCCTGTGTTTCACAGTTATCCTGATCAGCCTCGAAAAGGGGGGATAGCCGAACTGTTTGCGCTCTGCCAGCTCCTCGCCATAGAAACCGATAAAGTCGTGACGAATGACATGGCGGTAGATGGGCTGCGCCGGGTCGGCGGTCTGTATGAGTACGATCCCTTGTTCATTTTTTCGTCCCGAGCGACCTGCTGCCTGTGTCATCAGCTGAAAACCGCGCTCATGCGACCTGAAATCGGGGTGGTTCATAAGGGAGTCTGCTGCCAGGATACCCACTACCTTCACATGATCGAAATCGAGTCCCTTGGAGAGCATCTGCGTACCAACCAATATATCGATCTTTTTCTCCTGAAAAGCATTGATGATCTTCTCATAAGCATGCCTGCCACGTGTGGTGTCGGCATCCATCCGTGCAACGCTACTCCCGGGAAACAGTGTCTGCACCTCCTCCTCCAGCTGTTCGGTGCCCAGCCCATATGGCTCCAGCTGTTCTGCTTCGCAGGCAGGACATGCCGTAGGAACGGGGTATGACCTGTTGCAGTAGTGGCACACCAGCCGCCGTGGATGCTTGTGCAGGGTGAGCGACACATCGCAGTGGCTGCATTTCGGAGTCCAGCAACACTCTTTACACTCCAGCACCGGTGCAAAACCGCGCCGGTTGCGGAAGAGAATCACCTGTTCACCTTTCTCCAGGGCGGCTGCCGTTTCATCGATCAGCATGGGACTGAGGATCGATTTCATCTTTTTCCTTTTGTGCAAGTCACGGGTGTTCACCAGCTCTATGCGGGGCATCTTCATACCGTTGAACCGTTCAGTAAGTGTCACCAACCCATACTTGCCAGTGCTGCAATTGTAGAATGACTCTACTGAGGGGGTCGCCGAGCCGAGAATGGTCTTTGCACCGTTAAGATGGGCCAGCATGATTGCCGTGTCGCGCGCATGATAACGGGGTGCCGGGTCCTGCTGCTTGTAGCTGGTCTCATGTTCCTCATCCACGATCACAAGCCCCAGCTCACGGTAGGGAAGGAACAGCGATGAGCGGGCACCGATGATGATCTCATAGGGTTGGTCCGACAGCATCTTATGCCAGATCTCGGTACGCTCGTTGTCGCCGATACCGGAATGGTAAATACCCAGCTTGTTGCCGAAGACATCCCTCAGGCGTTGCGTGAGCTGAGTGGTGAGTGCGATCTCGGGGAGCAGGTAAAGTGACTGCTTCCCCTGCTTTAAGGTGTTTTCAATCAGGTGGATGTAGATCTCCGTCTTGCCACCCGAGGTGACGCCGTGCAACAGCACTGTCTCCTTCCCGGTGAGGATCTCTCTCAGCTGCTCCAGTGCCTCCTGTTGGGGCTCGCTCAGCCGAAAGGGCTCCCGCAGCGCTGCTGCTGCATCATCAGTCAGACGGCTACGCTGCTCGGCCTGCACTGTCACGATTCCCTTGTCGGTAAGTCCTTTCAGGAGGGAGGGGGTGTAACCGGGGAGCAGGGTGAGCTCACGCCTGCTGACCATCTCCCGCTTCAAATCTGTCAGCATGGTGCGGATCGACGTGAGGAGTGCTGCCTGTTTTTTTGCTCTTGTCAGCAGCCGCTCAGCTTTAGCGTGATCGATCTGCTGGTTGAGCCGGTAACATAGTTCCTCTTTCGGTTGATAGCGGTTGGTGAGATCTTCCGGCTTCATCAACGTGGGAAGTGCCGCCTTGCATACATCTCCCAAGGGGCAGATGTAGTAAAAGGCAATCCACTCCCACAGCTTCAACTGCTGCGGGGTGACCGCCGGTTTCTCATCGGGGAGGGAGTGGATCGCCCTGACGGTGATCCCTTCTGTTGGCTGATCGTGGATGCGTGCAATGATGCCGGTGTAATGCTTCCTTTTTCCGAAGGGTACCACTGCCCGTTGTCCCACCACCGTGCACTGCTGCATCTCTGCCGGCACGCTGTAGGTGAACAACCCGGGCAGGGGTAGCGGAAGGATGACATCCACGTACATGGTTTAAAAATAGAGTGCGGCAGTGATGCTCCATGTATCCGACTTGCCGTTCAACGGATCTTCCCAGTTGGGGCGTTCCACCGCGTAGTTGTCGGTGAGCTGTACGCCGTAGTTGATACCTAACTGTAACAACTTGAAGAGCTCCAGTCCCAGTCCGATGTTGGCTCCGGCCTGAAACTCCTTCGCCTTGATATCATCATTGATATCCCCAATATTTAATCCATCTCCCGAAATCATATAGCCCGCGTAGGGTCCTGCCACCGCGTACATCCGCAGCGGCAGCATGCCCAGACCGAATTTGATCTTCGCGTTGAGGGGCAGATAGAGGTATCGGTTCGATACTTCGTTCGATGGAGAATTTTGGCCGTCGGTAAGGTTGGAAACTGTCATACGGTTGTCGTTGTAGAGTAGTGATGCCTCAATGCCGAAGTTGATAACGGTAAAGGGAAACATTGCCTCCAGCGAAGGTCCGATACTGTAGGAGGTCATGTTCTCCACTTTCAGTGCTTCACTGTTGAAGCTGGGGTTGTTTAGTCCCACATCAGCTTTCACCCCAAAGCGAATCTGACCGAAAAGAGAGCTGGTGAGCATAGAAGCGATCAGGATAAAGAGGCTTCTGCGAATCATTTTCTTTGTTTTCATCGTCATCTGTGTTATATGTTTTACTCATTGAATTGTACCTCGCGCGGTACAAATATAGTCTTACGACAGTGGTTAAACAAAAAAGATATCCGATAGGTTGTTAAATAAACTTTAAAAAGGATGAAAGAAAAAAGCGTATCTTCTCCCATGGAGGAAGAAGATACGCTCAAAGGGGATATGCTACGGGCGGTTAATCCTTGAACTTCGCCTTCAGGAACTCGCGGTTGAGGCGGGCAATGTTGGTGATGGAGATGTTCTTCGGGCATTCCACCTCGCAGGCACCGGTGTTGGTGCAGTTGCCGAAGCCGAGCTCATCCATCTTGGCTACCATCGACTTGGCACGGCGGGCTGCCTCTACCCGTCCCTGTGGCAGGAGAGCCAACTGGCTCACCTTGGCCGACACGAAGAGCATCGCCGATCCGTTCTTGCAGGCTGCCACACAGGCGCCACAGCCGATACATGCTGCAGCATCCATGGCCATCTCGGCATCATCGCGTGGGATGGGGATCGCGTTGGCGTCGGGGACACCACCGGTGTTGACCGAGACATAGCCACCCGCCTGGATGATCTTGTCGAATGCAGAGCGGTCTACCATCAGGTCCTTGATGATCGGGAAGCCGGCCGAACGCCACGGCTCCACGGTGATGGTGTCGCCGTCGTTGAAGCGGCGCATATGGAGCTGACAGGTGGTGATCCCGGTGTCGGGACCGTGCGGGTGTCCGTCGATGTAGAGGCTGCACATGCCACAGATGCCCTCGCGGCAGTCGTGGTCGAACACCACCGGTTCCTTGCCCTCATTGATCAGCTGTTCGTTGAGTATATCGAGCATTTCCAAGAAGGAGCTTCCCTGTGAGATGTTCTCCAGTGCGAAGGTTTCAAAGTGTCCCTTATCCTTCGGTCCGTTCTGGCGCCACACTTTTACTTTGATATTGATATCTTTATCCATGATCGTTTGATTTTTTTCTTTTACACTTGTTGGATCACCTGTTACGACTTGTAGTTACGTTGCTGACGTTCCACAAATTCATATTCGAGCGGCTCCTTATACATCACCGGGTCTTTCTCCTCACCCTGGTATTCCCAGCAGGAGACATAGGCGAACTGGTCGTCGTGACGCAGTGCCTCTCCTTCGGGTGTCTGGTGCTCCAGGCGGAAATGACCGCCGCATGACTCTTCACGGTCGAGGGCATCATGTGCCATCAGCTCGCCGATCTCAATGAAATCGGCCAGACGCAGTGCTTTCTCCAGCTCTACATTGAGTGTCTCCTTGTTGCCCGGGATGAGCAGGTTGGTCCAAAAGTCTTTCTTCACCTCTTTCAGCTTCTCGATGGCGTTGCGTAAGCCGTCGGCATTTCGGCCCATGCCCACGAAATCCCACATCACATGGCCCAGCTGCTTATGGATGTGATCCACTGTGTGCTTGCCCTTGATATTCATCAGCCGCTCAATGCGATCGTTGATCTCCTTCTCGGCCTGCGCGAACTCGGGTGCATCAGTCTTGAAGCGGGGCACGTTGATCTGATCGGCCAGGTAGTTCTGGATGGTGTAGGGGAGCACGAAGTAACCATCGGCAAGACCCTGCATCAACGCGGAGGCTCCGAGACGGTTGGCGCCATGGTCGGAGAAGTTGGCTTCGCCGATGGCGAACAGACCGGGGATGGTGGTCATCAGTTCATAGTCTACCCAGATGCCGCCCATGGTGTAGTGGATGGCGGGGTAGATCATCATGGGTGTCTCGTAGGGGTTGTCGTCAACGATCTTCTCATACATCTGGAAGAGGTTGCCGTAGCGTGCTTCCACCACATCCCTGCCGAGACGCTCGATGGCGTCGGCAAAGTCGAGGTAGACAGCCAGGCCGGTGGTGCCCACGCCGAAGCCGGCATCGCACCGTTCCTTGGCGGCACGTGAGGCCACGTCGCGCGGCACCAGGTTACCGAAGGCGGGGTAGCGGCGCTCCAGGTAATAGTCGCGGTCCTCTTCCCTGATCTGTGTTGGTTTCAGCTTCCCTTCGCGGATAGCCTGTGCATCCTCCAGTTTCTTTGGTACCCAGATACGGCCATCGTTGCGGAGTGACTCAGACATCAGCGTCAGCTTCGACTGGAACTCACCATGCACCGGGATGCAGGTGGGGTGTATCTGTGCCATGCAGGGGTTGGCAAAATAGGCTCCTTTCTTGTAGCACTGCCATGCTGCCGACCCGTTGGAGGTCATGGCGTTTGTGGAGAGGAAGAAGGTGTTGCCGTACCCACCGGTGGCGATCACCACCGCATGTGCGGCGAACCGTTCCAGCTTACCTGTCACCAGGTTGCGGGCGATGATACCGCGGGCACGGCCGTCGATAATCACCAGGTCCACCATCTCATAGCGGGTGTAGAGCTCCACCTGTTTGTTGTGTATGGCGCGGCTCAGCGCGGAGTAGGCCCCCAGCAGCAGCTGCTGGCCTGTCTGACCACGTGCATAGAAGGTGCGGGATACCTGTGCACCGCCAAAGGAGCGGTTGTCGAGCAGCCCGCCATATTCACGGGCGAAGGGTACCCCCTGAGCCACACACTGGTCGATGATACTGTTCGATACCTCCGCCAGGCGGTAGACGTTGGCTTCGCGGGCACGGTAATCGCCCCCTTTGATGGTGTCATAAAAGAGACGGTAAACCGAGTCGCCGTCGTTGGGATAGTTCTTGGCAGCATTGATCCCTCCCTGTGCGGCAATGGAGTGCGCACGACGGGGTGAGTCCTGAATGCAGAAGTTATGTACTTTGAAACCCATCTCGCCCAGTGAGGCGGCGGCAGAGGCACCGGCCAGTCCCGTGCCCACCACGATGATGTCGAGGCGGCGTTTGTTGGCCGGGTTCACCAGCTTCTGATGATTCTTATAGTTGGTCCATTTCTCGGCGAGAGGCCCTTTGGGTATTTTTGCGTCAAATTTGTTCATAATATTCAGTTTCTTTAGTTATCCTAATAGGTTGGAGTATCCGAGATAGATGGCGATTGCCACGATGATGAATCCCAGAGATATCACGGAGGAGATGATGTTCCCGAGCACTTTGAGTCGTCTCATCCATACAGTGTTGTTCCACCCTACACTGTGGAGTGCGCTCCAGAAACCGTGGGTAAGGTGAAACCAGAGAGCGATGAAGGCAGCAACATATACTACCACCACCCAGAGCTGAGAGAACACCTCTGCCACCAGCTGGGCGCCGTCATGACGGGCTCCTTCAATCATGAAGAGCTCCTTGAACTGCATCTGGTACCACATCTGGTAGAGATGGAGAAAGAGAAACAGCAGGATAAAGAGTCCCAGCACGAACATGTTTTGTGACGACCAGGTGGTCTTCGTCTTGCTCGATGAGGCGTAACGGTCCTTGCCCCTCGCCCTCATATTCTGCAATGTGAGGATGATCGCGTAGATGATGTGAACCACGAATCCCAGTGCGATCACCGCTGTACCGGCAATGGCCCACCAGTTGGCACCCAGTATCTCGT
>CAZBFS010000076.1:0-7823 GCA_964491215.1 uncultured Proteiniphilum sp. | reverse complement strand
TGATCATCATGACCGACGACGGTTCATATGGAGAGAAAGGGTTGATCACCGAGGGTGTGGAAAAGGTGATCCTTAGGGAGAAAGTGGATCTATGTGTCACCATCGGCCCGGCCATCATGATGAAGTTCGTCTCGGTGCTGACACGGAAATATGAGGTGCCCACCATCGCCTCCCTCAACACCATCATGGTAGACGGTACCGGCATGTGCGGTGCCTGTCGTGTGACGGTGGGCGGCAAGACGAAGTTTGTATGCATCGACGGCCCCGAGTTTGATGCCCACCAAGTTGATTTCGACGAGATGTTGATGCGTTTAAAGGCTTACAATTAACACACTATATCATTTCTCCGATGCCTTGCTTTAACAGGTGAGCCTCAGGAGGCTGAAAAAGGAAAATCATGAGCGACTATTTAAAGGCGGAACGGGCACAGGAGTGGCGTGAAGCGTTACGCAAAACAATGAAAAACAAGGATCGCACCAATATCCCGCGGGTGAAGATGCCCGAAGTGGATCCTGAGGTGCGCAGTCATACATACGACGAGGTAAACCTGGGTCTGACAGTTGAGCTGGCCACCGGTGAATCACACCGCTGTCTCGACTGTGTGGATCCCACCTGCATCACCGGATGTCCGGTGGAGATCAACATTCCCAAGTTCATCAAGAACATTGAGCGGGGTGACTTCCTGGAGGCTGCCCGTACGCTGAAGGAGACCAGTGCGCTGCCGGCAGTATGTGGACGGGTATGCCCACAGGAAAGGCAGTGTGAGAGTCAGTGCTTTTACACCCTGAAGTTGAAGAAAGAACCGGTCGCCATCGGTCACCTGGAGCGGTTTGCAGCCGACTATGAACGGATGAGCGGAGAGCTCTCCGTGCCGGCGACAGCGCCCTCTAACGGCATCAGGATCGCCGTGGTGGGCTCCGGTCCTGCCGGGTTGGCCTTTGCCGGTGAAATGGTGAAGTTCGGCTACGACGTGACAGTCTTTGAAGCACTGCATGAGCTGGGAGGGGTGTTGCGTTACGGCATTCCGGAGTTTCGCCTTCCCAATGATATCGTCGACATCGAGATTGAAGGACTCCGTAAGATGGGTGTGAAATTCGAGACCAACTGCATTATTGGAAAAACCATCTCCCAGGAAGATCTCAGGGAGGAGGGCTACCGGGCTGTCTTCGTGGGAAGCGGTGCGGGTCTTCCCAACTTCATGAACATACCGGGTGAGAACCTGATCGGCATCATGTCGTGCAACGAGTACCTCACCCGTGTCAACCTGATGCAGGCTGCCGATCCGGAGAGCGACACCCCTGTATATATGGGTAAGAAGGTAGCAGTGATCGGTGGAGGCAACACTGCCATGGATGCCGTGCGTACCGCCCGACGGCTGGGAGCCGAGAAGGCGATGATCATCTACCGACGCTCGGAGGAGGAGATGCCGGCCCGCATCGAGGAGGTCAAGCATGCCAAGGAGGAGGGAATTGAATTTTACACACTGCATAACCCACTGCGATACGAGGGTGATGATCGGGGTCGGGTACAACGCATGCTGCTCCAGCGGATGGAGCTGGGTGCACCCGACCAGTCGGGTCGACGTCGTCCCGTACCCATTGAGGGTGATACCGTCTGGCTGGAGGTGGATGAGGTGATCGTCAGCGTGGGGGTCTCCCCCAACCCGCTTATCCCACAGAGCTTCAGCGGCTTGGAAGTAACCAGCTGGGGCACCATCGTGGTCAACCAGGAGACGATGCAGTCGGCCGATGAGTTGATCTACGCCGGGGGTGATATCGTACGCGGCGGAGCCACCGTGATCCTTGCCATGGGCGACGGACGCAAGGCAGCCAAAGCGATGCACCAACATCTTCAACAAACAGAGTCATGAGAAAATTAAGGATACTGGCCGACGCACATATCCCCTATCTGAGAGGTGTTGCCGAGCAGGTGGGTGAGGTGGAGTACCTGCCGGGGAACCGATTCACCCGCGAGGCTATCCGCGACAAGGATGCGCTGCTCGTGCGCACGGTTACCCACTTTGGTGAAGAGATACTATCCGGGAGCAGTGTGAAGCTGATCTGCTCCGCCACCATCGGTTTCGACCATATCGACACCGCCTGGTGCGACACCCATGGCGTTGCCTGGCGCACCGCCCCCGGATGCAACGCCGCCTCGGTAGAACAGTACATCACCTCCTCACTCTTGTTGCTGGCCCACAAACACCGGTTCAACCTGCAGGAGATGGCCATCGGCATCGTGGGTGTTGGCAACGTGGGCAGCAAGGTGGCCGCCGCCTGCCGCAAGCTGGGCATGCGGGTGCTGCTCAACGACCCTCCCCGCGAAGAGCTGGAGGGAAAGGAATCGTTCACCGACCTGGATACCATCCGCCGGGAGGCCCATATCATCACCTTTCACACACCACTTACACGAACAGGGCAACATGCAACTTTTCACCTTGCGGATGATCAGTTCCATGAGGATCTACCAAAGAAACCCTTTATCTTCAACGCTGCCCGTGGAGGGGTCACTTGCAACCTGTCACTCACAAAAGCGCTACAAGAGGGAAAGGTGTGTGGAGCAGTGATCGACTGCTGGGAGAACGAACCCGATATCAGTCGTGAGTTACTGCAACTGGTAGATATCGCTACGCCCCACATTGCGGGATATAGTGCCGACGGCAAATGGACCGCTACAAAGATGAGCATCGAAAACCTGATTCGTTTTTTTGAGATGAAGGTCGAACCGCATTATGCACCGATACCTGCTCCCGGGCAACCCATCATTGATCTGAAAGGTGTTGCAGCAGAAGCACAGCTGGCACATTCCGTGTGGCACACCTACCAACCGTTGCAAGAGACATCAGCATTGAAGGCATCGCCCCAGCAGTTCTACCGTTTCCGTTCGGAGTACCCCCTGCGAAGAGAGTATCAGGCCTTCACTGTTCGTCATGCAGCGAGTCATGTTTCCGACACCCTCCAACAATTGGGATTCACAATTGAATAAGGGAGCTATTGATCCACTTGAATGGACTTAGGAGGCCCAATATTGAAAAATTTCCTAAAATACCGTAAGCACTTTTTCTTTCGCCTGAAAAGAGTTAAATTTGTATGCATAATATCTAAGTGGGAAAGACGGTTCAAGATAACATACAAATCAATTCAAACAACATGAAAAAAAAATCCTTCTATTTGTCATTATTGATGATGGTGGGTGTGGCACTCTTCACCACATCCTGCAGCAGTAAGCTGAAACCACTGTCACAGAACAATTTCAACGTATCGCCCTCCCCAATGGAGACCGTGGGCAACCAGGTGCCTGTAACCATCAACGGAACATTCCCTGAAAAGTGGTTCCACAAGAACGGTATTGTCACCATCACCCCCATCCTGAAGTATGGCGATCAGGAACTGGCCGGCACGCCTTTTAGCTTCCAGGGTGAAAACATCTCCGGCAACCGGACCACCATCTCAAACAGCCGTGGTGGCAACTTCACCATGAGCAGCACCTTTCCCTACAACCCGGAGATGATCTCCTCCGAGCTCTTTCTCCGTTTCGACGGCAGGATCAAGAACAAACAATCCCTCCTGCCCGATCTCAAGGTTGCCGACGGGGTAATCGCCACCTCTGCTCTTGCAGATGTTCGCACCACCACCCCTTCAGTAGCACCCGACGGATTCCAGCGCATCATCAAGGATGCACAGGAAGCCAGCATCATGTTTGTCATCCAGCAGGCCAACCTGCGTCAGAGTGAGCTGAACAAACGTGATCTCACAGAATGGAAACGTCGCGTTGAGGAAGCATTCAACGATCCACGACAGAACATTAATGTTGAAGTATCAGCCTATGCTTCGCCTGATGGCGGTCTCTCGCTCAACGAACGACTTGCAGCCCAGCGTGAAAAGAACACCTCCGGCTATCTGGAACAGGAGCTGCAAAAGCGCAACATTGATGCCGATGTCTATGCCCGTTATACGGCCGAGGACTGGGAAGGCTTCCGTCAGCTGGTATCGGCTTCGGATCTGCAGGACAAGGAATTGATACTCCGTGTACTGGAGATGTACCCCGATTCAGAGACCCGCGAGCGGGAGATTAAAAACATCTCTTACGTTTTTGAAGAGTTGGCCACCACCATCCTGCCACAACTACGTCGTTCCCGTATCATTGCCAACATTGAGATTGTGGGCAAGTCTGACGAGGAGATTATGAACACCTGGAAGAACAGTCCCAAAGAGTTAACGGTTGAAGAGCTGCTCTACGCCTCTTCACTGACCGATGATGAGCAGGAGAAAGAACGAATCTACCAGTACGTTACCGCTAACTTCTCTAACGACTATAGGGGATGGAACAACATCGGAACCATGTTCTTCAAACAGGGTGACTATACGAAAGCGGCACAGGCATTCAATCGTGCGGCACAGGTGAACGCCACGGCACCAGAGGTGAACATGAACAAGGCGTTGCTGGCCATCATGGAGAACAAAACCGATGAGGCCAACGAATTGCTGGGTCGTTCTGCGGGAGCCTCCGGCCTGGATGAAGCGATGGGTGTTTTCAGTCTCTTGCAGGGTAACTACAATCAGGCTGCAAGTGCATATGGTAACTCCATCTCCAACAATGCCGGCCTGGCACATCTGCTGGTGAGGGATTACAACAAAGCCAAGCAGACACTTGAAGCGGTTGAGCAACCCGATGCCAACACTGCTTACCTGCTGGCCATCATCGCCTCCCGGACGAACAACTTCAATGAGGTGATATCAAACCTGCGTACCGCCATCGGACGTGATCGTACGATTGCTCGAAAGGCGCTCAGCGACCTGGAATTCGCGAAGTATCTCACCAACCAGGAGTTCCGCTCACTGCTGAACTAAGGGAAAGTGACCATACACGTTCGGGATTGATTCCCTTTACACACCCCAAAAGAGCTTAAGCTGCCTTTTGGGGTGTGCACTTTTAAAAAAAGAAGCGATCACTTCCGCAACAAGTGAAAAAAAACTACTTTTACACCCTGAAAACAATGATAACACAATTCAGGCAAGAATGATCCGGTCACTTCAAATCAAGATAGTGTTTAGCCTCTCACTGCTTATCGTGATGCTGCTGGCCGCAGCAGTGATGTCGATACAGGAATTCAGCAGGATGGGCGACTCTGTGAAAGGCGTGTTGAAAAACAATTTCAGTTCCATCGAAGCAGCTAAGAAGATGATGGATGCCCTTGAACGGGAAGACAGCGGCCTGTTGCTCTGGATCATCGGTGACCGGGAAGCAGGTATGCAAACCGTTCACTCCTCTCATGCCATCATTCGCAGTGCATTACGTGATGCAGAGAAGAATATCACCGAAACCGATGAGCCACGTCATATCTCTGACATCGCGAGAACATACGATGCCTATCATGCATCGGTGCTTTCCATCACGGACGGGGAATGGCTTCCTGATGAGGCGAAAGAGATGTATGACAACAAGACAAAATTACTCTTTTTCCGGACCAAAAAAACGGTGAATGAGCTGATGATGCTAAACCAGGAACAGATGTACCATCAGTCGGAAATCATACAGGAACGCTCCCGCAGGGCCATGATGCCGGCATTTGTCTCGATAGTTGCAGCTGCGCTTTTTGCCTTGCTGTTCTATTATTTTATCAGGCTCTACTTTATTCGTCCGGTGAAGCATCTCACTGAGAGCATCCGTGACTATTATCCCGAAAGAGGGAGACTGGATGCGGGGATCGTAACGCAGGATGAGTTCAAGACGCTCGAAGGGGAGGTGAACAATCTGATCGTGCGACTCAAACGGCACAGAGAACCCAACAACGAATAGAATAAAATGGTACGCAATAGGGTTGTCATCAAGTATCTCGGTTATATCCTGCTGTTCAACGCGCTGTTTATGTTTATCGCAGCACTTATATCACTGTTTAACCGGGAGGATTCGCTGAATGCGCTGCTGTTTAGTGCTACCATGTGTGCCGCCCTGGGTGTCTTCCCCTACCTGTTCGTAGAAAAAATTGATGAGCTTCGTTTTCATGAAGGATTGGCCATCAGCGTGCTGGGGTGGTTACTCACCTGTATCGTGGGGATGATGCCTTACTTCATCTGGGGTGGTGAGTTCACACTGACCAATGCCTTTTTTGAAAGCGTCTCAGGATTCACTACCACCGGGGCCAGCATCCTGACAGATGTGGAGGCATTGCCCCAGGGACTGCTCTTCTGGCGCTCATCCACATCCTTCATCGGGGGTGTGGGAATCATCCTGTTCGTGCTGCTGGTACTTCCCTCGAAGAGGGGGGTGCAGTCCAGCTTCTACCGTGCGGAGGTATCCGATCTCTCGAAGATGAGCTTCCGCACCCGTTCGCGACACATCGTGCGGATCATCGCCACCGTCTACTTCACGCTGATCATCACCGAGACCATCCTATTGAGATCGCTTGGGATGAGCTTCTTCGATGCGGTGTGTCACTCATTCTCGACGGTTGCCACCTCCGGCTTTTCTACCCGGAACAAGAGCATTGCAGCCTTCGACAACGCATGGATCGAAATGGTGATCACATTCTTCATGTTGCTGAGCAGCATGCACTTCGGCCTGGTATATGCCACCATGACAGGCAAAAAACACAATATCTTCACCTCCCGTCCCAGTAGGATGTATATGATCTTTGGTATCCTGCTTATTACGTTTCAGTTGTCACATGAAGCGAGATACAGCCTTGCAGACTCGTTCCGATACGCTGCCTTTCAGGTGGTGTCACTTACCAGTACCACCGGACTTGTCACCGCTGACACCTCACTCTGGCCGCTGTTCAGCATCATCCTGCTCATCTATTTCTCTTTTCAGTGCGGCATGGTGGGTTCAACGGCAGGCGGGATCAAGTTCGACCGAATCTACCTTTTCATTCACTCCGTTAGTAAACAGTTAAAACTTATTCTGCATCCCAACGGTGTCTATGCCGTGAAAATGGATAAAAGAATTATCGAACATGACCTGGAACTGCAAATCATGGTTTTCATCATCCTCTACATCTTCACCTTCTTCTTCACCGCACTGATGCTCTCCGCCATGGGTATTGATGGTGTTACCGCCTTCTCAGCCTCCTATGCCACAATAGGAAATGTAGGTCCCGGTTTCGGAGAGGTGAGCTCCTTCGGGAGCTATGCAGGAATGCCTGTTGCTGCTAAGTATCTGCTCTCGGCCAATATGCTGCTGGGGCGTCTGGAGATCATGAACATCTTCGCCCTCTTTATGATGGCAGGTCGCAAATGACGATGAAAATTATTATCTTTGCATACTTTTTTACAAACCGACAGAGACAAAAAATAATATGATGAATTTTGTGGAAGAGCTCCGCTGGCGTGGCATGGTGCATGATGTGATGCCCGGCACCGAGGAGCTTTTACTGAAAGGACAGACATCGGGTTACCTGGGGATCGACCCCACTGCCGATTCGTTACATATCGGTCACCTGGTGGGGGTGATGATGCTGAAGCATCTGCAGCGCTCCGGACATACACCGGTGGCGCTGATAGGCGGTGCCACCGGCATGATCGGCGACCCCTCCATGAAGTCGGCCGAACGCAACCTCCTCGACGAGGCTACGCTACGCCACAACCAGGAAGCCATCAAGCAACAGCTGGCCAAGTTCCTCGATTTCGAGAGCGACATCCCCAACCGGGCCATCCTGGTGAACAACTACGACTGGATGAAAGACTACACTTTCCTCCACTTCATCCGCGACATTGGCAAGCACATCACCGTCAACTACATGATGGCGAAAGACTCCGTGAAGAAGCGACTCAGTGGCGAGTCCAGTGAAGGGATGTCCTTCACCGAGTTCTCCTACCAGCTGC
>CAZBFS010000075.1:6452-7875 GCA_964491215.1 uncultured Proteiniphilum sp. | reverse complement strand
GGCTCCGGTTTCTCCAGGTCGGTTATGCTGTCGCCGATCTCAAACCCTTCGATGAGGATTCCCGCGAAGATGCCGTAACCGTCACCGGAGCGCCATGAGACTCCTCCGGAGAACCGTTCCTTAACCACCGCACGCAGTGCTGTCTGCACCCTTGTGGTACCGTTGCCGGTCTGTAGCCATATCATCGGCTCTATTGCTAACGGATGAAACAGCCGGATATTGTATCCCGCCATCAAATGAATGGCACGGGGAATGTAAGATTGAAGTGAGTCCGATTGCAGGTCGAGGGTATCATTCATGACCTGGAAATTTGGTTCATTCAGATGAAGCAGCGACAGGCCGGCATAGCCGTTACTGTTCTGCCACGCGACGCCAATCCCCAGGTCGGCCAGTTGCCGCTTTACACCATCTGCGATGTAAGAGGGTTGAGCAGCCTCTGTACCCTCACCGGTGATGCGGGCACTCCCCTCATCGAAAGCCAGGTTGAGGATCCCTGCCTGCAGACCGAACTGGATGTTCCCGTTGCGAATGGGGTGGATATAGTTGTATTGTGCTGCCAGCAGGCTGTTGCGCAGCTTCCCGGCGGTGAGGTTGTAGGCGGTTACACCGGCGCCGTGTCGTCTGTTCAGGAAGTAGACCGGCAAATGGCCGTTGAGGATCACCCGCTGAGGAGCATGCCGGATGCCGGCCCACTGGTAGCGGTAGAGCACTGAGAGATCTATCATCTCACTCCCGCCGGCAAAGGCAGGGTTGTAGTGCCCCTTTACCGTCCAGTATTGGGTCACCGGTGCATCCCACTGTGCCCGCAGCTGCGTGAAGCAGCAACAGATCATCATCAGCAAAAGAAAACGCCCTTTTTCCATTGTTGCTATAACTGAAAAAGGGCGGAAATATTGTGTCAGAAGCGCTCCGGTTGTCTATACCTGGTCACCCTGTGATTTGTTGATCTCAGTGAACTCCACATCCTCTGCCTCGCTCTTCTCAAAGGTTTTCTTCTGATACTCGATGATGCGATCTTCCTGTGTCTCAGGTTGACGTGGCTGTCGTGGCGGTGTCTGACGGTTTGCCGAGGTTTGTCCGGACCGTTTGCCCGTAAGGAAAGCCACAAACCCTTTCAACAGAAGATAAGCGGCCACAAAAAAAAGGAGAAATTTGATTAGAAATCCCATAAAATGATGCTGATTAATTGCTCTATGATGTAAAGATACGAATTTAGGCTGTTCCTATCCCCGGCTTTATAATATTTAACGGTTTGCTTTCAAACAGAGGGAGAAAGAGAAAGAAGCATCCTTGAGAGATGACGCCTTAGCCTTTTGTTTGCCTCCTGATAAGCGCCATAAGCAACGACAGTACGATATAGGTAAGGATCGACCAGGCGATACCGGTGATGCCCCATACTGCAATCAATGCCGCTGATAACACT
>CAZBFS010000075.1:0-6442 GCA_964491215.1 uncultured Proteiniphilum sp. | reverse complement strand
GGTGAACTGTTGTCTGTTTTCTCGTGGGCGCAACGATTTAATCTTGAGTGAGAACATGGGAAACTCGCTCACCATTAGAAGCGAGAGAAGCAAGATCAGTGCCAGTGTCAGATAGAGAAACATCTCATCCCGTGGAGACAACTGCACCATGCCATAGCAATAGCTGATCCAGAAAAGAGCATTGGCCGGGGTGGGGAGACCAAGGAAGGAGCTGCTCTGTCGCTCGTCGAGGTTGAACTTTGCCAGGCGGTAGGCTGAAAAAAGGGGAATCAGAAACGCAAAGTATGGAACAAATGAGGACAAACCGCCCAGTGCTGCCGGTAGTGAGAGATGATCGCGCAGCAATACGTAAACAGCCATTGCCGGTGCTACACCAAAGCTAACCAGATCCGCCAACGAGTCCAGCTCCTTCCCTATGGGGGAGTAAGCTTTGAGCAACCGTGCCGCCATGCCGTCCAGGAAATCGAAGAGTGCCGCCAACGCTACCCATATGACAACCGCCGTGAAATCTCCATGGAAGGCCATGGTAATGGCGATACAACCGGAGAGGAGGTTGAGCAGTGTGATGATATTGGGTATTTGCTTCCTCATGTTGTACTATTTGTTTTGTTTGTTGAGACGTGCCAGGAAGGTGACGTTGGCACGTACCTCCTCACCCATGGTGACCAGGATCTCACTGTCAACCGGCAGGAAGATATCCATCCTGGAGCCAAGCTTGATGAAGCCGAGTGGTGAGCCTATGTGCAGATCATCACCCTCTTTCACATAGGTGACGATGCGTCGTGCCACCGCACCCGCGATCTGTTTGGTAAGGATGGTGCCATGCTCGGGTGTCGCTATCACGATATTGGTATGTTCGTTTTCGTGGCTCGACTTGGGGAGGTAGGCACGGTAAAAATTACCCTCCACATGTGAATAGTGGGTGATTCTCCCGCTGACAGGTACCCAGTTGGAGTGAGCGTTGAAGAGCGACATGAAGATGGATATCTGAATACGCTCCTCCTGGAAGAACTCTTTCTCGAAGACCTTCTCAATTGCCACAATACGGCCATCGGTGGGGGCATTAACCAGTCCGTGCAGATCACCCTTGTAGGTTCGTTCCGGCTGCTTGTAGAAATTGAGCGCTGTGGCGAAGAAGGCTATTGAAACCCCAAAGAGCAACACCGTGAAAAGGGTGTCGGGCAGCAATATGAACGAAGGGATGTTAATCAACACCAATACAACTAATATGCGTATCAGGGGAGCCTTCCCCTCTTTGTGAATCTCAAATTTCATCTCTGCTAATTTACATCTTTCATCTCTGCTAATTTACGTCGAAATAACGTTTCTGATAGCTGGAATCGACTGATTGACTCCCAGGCGGTGTCTGGTAAAGACTGTCCGATTTCTTTTCTATCTCTTCCCGATATCTTTTTGGAACATACTCATCCCAGAAACGGCTGTTAAGGTGTGGTACAATGGCGGGTACTACCGCCTCTACCCGTGAGTAGAAGAACGACTCCTGCTTTATCCGTGGGCTGATCACCGTCTCGTTACGATCCAGAAGCAATACCAGATTGAGCAGGATGCTCAGGAAAAGCATCATGGTTGCGGCAGCAATCACAGCCCCGGTAAGTCGGTTCAGGAAGCTGAGCAGTACCACATCGATGAATTTTTGCAGGATCCTGCCCACCAGTGTGAGAGCTATCGCAATGACGGCAAAAGCAAGTATAAAAGAGAGTACACGTGCTGCCTCAGGTGTGAGGTTGATCCATCCTGTGAGATGGGGAAGGATCACTTCCGCCATCCTGCCGCCAAATATGACAGATAAAACCAGGATGGCCAGTCCCACTAACTGCATGATCAGCCCCTTGCGGTAACCGTTGATTACAGCAATAAGCAGCAGAATGCCAACTGTTAGATCGAACCAGTTTGTCATCGTTTTTCCAGTTTGATTTGCATGGCATCAACCTCCTCTTGCAGGAAGAGCGATGCCAGCCGGTTAAACTTATCGGAAGCGTCGGTGGTGTAATACTCAACCGTGCCTCCCTTAGTACATTTAGCATCCATCTCAGGATGACGGAGGAGGTAATCCTCCAGGCTTTCAGCTACAAAACTACCTTGTGTGAGCACCTGTGTGCCAGCGGGCAGATATTGCCTTATCTTATCAAGCAACAGCGGGTAGTGGGTGCAACCCAGAATGATTGTGTCAATCAGTGGATCATCGTCAAGGAGCCTCTCCAGATGTTGCTGCACGAAATAATCGGCACCGGGCTTGTCATGCTCCCTGTTTTCCACCAGTGGTACCCACATGGGACAAGCTTCTCCTGTGATGGTGAGCTGCGGATGCAGCCTGTTGATCTCAATCTCATAGGAGCGTGACTGGATGGTGCCTTCTGTGCCCAGCAGACCGATGTGCCCGGTGGTGGTGAGTTGCGCCACCTGTTCTGTGGTGGGGCGAATCACGCCCAGCACCCTGCGTTCCGGGTCGAGAGCCGGCAGGTCACGTTGCTGGATAGTGCGCAGTGCCTTGGCAGAGGCGGTATTGCAGGCGAGTATCACCAGGTGACATCCACGTGAGAAGAACCACTCCACCGCTTCAAGCGTGAAGCTGTAGACACTGTCGAACGAACGGCTGCCATAGGGGGCACGGGCGTTATCACCCAGGTAGAGGTAGTCGTATTGCGGCATCAACGTTTTGATGGCCGACAGGACGGTCAGTCCGCCGTAACCCGAATCAAAAATGCCGATGGGACCGGCCGCCGTTGGATGCATCACACTTTACATAAAAAAGATTACTCTTTGATACCCAGCTTCTGCTTCACCAGGGGATTGGCATCAACAGCCTCAGGTGAGACAAAAGCGATACCGTCATCAGACAGGTCATAGATCACCGTGAAACTTTGTTCCAGCCCCACCGCATGAATCGCTTCGCAAATCTTCTGGCGCAGCGGCTTCAACAATTCTTTCTCCTGATGTTCAATATCCTGTTGCGCAAGCTCCATGAACTGTTCAATTCTATTTTCCAGTTCGGTTAATTCCTGCATCCTGCGTAGCTTGATGTTCTCTGCCAGCGATGCCTGGTAGGTGATGTAGTCGGAATATTTCTTGTTGTACTCGCCCTGCATCAGCTCCAGTTCTTTCTTGTAGTTATCGCTTAGCGTGACCAACTGCTTCACAGCCTGTTGTTTTTCGGGAAAGGCTTCCAATAGTTCATCGCTGTTTACATAGGCAACGTTGATCGTTTGCTGTGCATAAATAGCGGTGGTAGCCAGCATCAGACATGCCGCAAGGGTGATAAATTTTTTTTTCGTCATAATCATCCGTTTTCCCCTACCCTGTGTGTTACGGCCGCATCTGCCCGATTAAGGCAGATGCAGCCGCTTTCAGGGTAGGAATTAAAATAACAATGTCAACTGGTTATACACTTCTGCCCCCGGGTTTTCACATCTGTGGAACAACCCTGCTGATTGTAAAGGGACTTTCTTACAATGTTCTCTTTTCTTCTGTCTCTTCGTAGGCCTCAATGGTGTCACCCACCTTGATGTCGTTGAAGTTGCGGATGGTGATACCACACTCGTAGCCGGAGCTCACCTCCCGTACATCTTCCTTGAAGCGCTTCAGTGAGTCGAGCTCGCCGGTGAAGATCACGATGCCGTCACGAATCAGACGTATGCTGCTCGATCGCTTGATCTTACCGTCGCGTACCATGCTGCCCGCAACAGTGCCTACCTTCGATATCTTGAAGACATCGAGCACCTCGACGTTACCGGTAATCTCCTCTTTCACCTCGGGTGCCAGCATACCTTCCATGGCTGCCGTTACCTCCTCAATGGCTGCGTAGATGATGGAGTAGAGACGGATGTCCACACCCACTTTCTCGGCTTCCTTGCGTGCACCCAGTGAGGGACGTACCTGGAAACCGATGATGATGGCATCAGAAGCGGCTGCCAACGTCACATCCGACTCGGAGATCTGCCCCACTGCCTTGTGGATCACATTCACCTGTATCTCTTCCGTGGAGAGGCGTATCAGCGAGTCGGAGAGTGCCTCTACAGAACCGTCCACGTCACCCTTGACGATGATGTTCAGTTGCTGGAAGTTGCCAATGGCAATGCGGCGCCCGATGTCATCGAGGGTGAGCATCTTCTGTGTGCGGAGTGATTGCTCACGTTGCAATTGCTCGCGACGATTGGCGATAGAGCGTGCTTCCTGCTCAGTCTCCATCACGTTGAAGGTGTCACCCGCCTGTGGCGCGCCGTTCATCCCAAGGATCAACGCGGGCTCGGCCGGGCCGGCAGTCTCGATGCGTTGGTTACGCTCGTTGAACATCGCCTTCACACGCCCGAAATAGGCACCTGCAAGCACGATATCACCCTGGTGCAGGGTGCCGTTCTCCACCAGCACGGTGGAGACGTATCCGCGTCCCTTGTCTAGCTCCGACTCGATGATGGAACCGGAGGCTCTTTTGTCGGGGTTGGCTTTCAACTCAAGCATATCTGCTTCCAACAGCACCTTCTCCAGCAGCTCCTGGATGCCGATGCCGTTCTTGGCAGAGATATCCTGCGATTGATACTTGCCGCCCCACTCCTCCACGAGGTAGTTCATCTCGGCCAGACGCTCCTTGATCTTTTCAGGGTTGGCACCCGACTTGTCGATCTTGTTGATGGCGAAGACGATGGGAACACCGGCAGCGCCGGCATGGTTGATCGCCTCCACTGTCTGCGGCATCACGTTGTCATCGGCCGCAACGATGATGATGGCCACGTCGGTAGCTTTTGCACCACGTGCACGCATGGCGGTGAACGCCTCGTGACCCGGGGTGTCGAGGAAGGTGATCTTACGGCCATCCTCCAGCTGTACGTTGTAAGCCCCGATGTGCTGGGTGATACCACCCGCTTCACCGGCAATCACGTTGGTGTTGCGGATGCTGTCAAGCAGTGATGTCTTACCGTGGTCCACGTGACCCATCACCGTTACGATAGGGGGACGTGATATCAGATCTTCCGGGGCATCCACCTCTTCGGCGATGGCTTCAATCACGTCGGCACTCACAAACTGTGTCTTAAAGCCGTACTCCTCGGCCACGATGTTGATCGTCTCTGCGTCGAGACGCTGGTTGATGGCTACCATTACGCCCAGGCTCATACAGGTGGAGATGACATTGGTCACCGGTACGTTCATCATGTTGGCCAGGTCGTTGGCCGTCACAAACTCAGTAAGCTGCAACACACGGCTCTGCCGTTCCTGCTGCATCTGTTCCTCCTGTTGCTTGTGGGCACTTGCCTCCCGTTTCTCACGACGATATTTGGCACCACCCTTCTTACCTCGTTTTTCGGTGAGGCGGGCCAGTGTCTCCTTGATCTGCTTCTGAACATCCACATCACTCACCTCTGCCTTGATAGGCTTGCGCAGCGATGGTTTGCGGTCACCACGAGAGGGCTGGCCGAAGCTGCCCGGCTTGTCGATGTTCACCTTGGCAGTACGGATTCTCTTTCGTTTTTTCTTCTTGCTATCCTCATCGCTTTCGCCGGTACCCGGTTTTTTCTTATCGTCGATCGCCTCCTTCTTTAGCAGCTTCACTTTTTCCTCTTTCAGCTTCTTGCCATTGAGGGTTTTCTGTTCACGCTCCAGGCGTTCTTTCTTACGTTGGGCTCGCGATTTGCGTTGGGGACGTGTGCGGTCATTGATGGAGTCAAGGTCAATAGATCCTTTTACTACGATGTTCGATTCCAGCTTGTTCTTGTTGAGACGGAACAGTTTCTCTCCGTTCTCTGTTTCTGCAGTCTCAGCCTCCTCTGTTTCCTCTTCCTCTGTTTCCTCTTTCTCTTCCTCTTCAGGTTCAGCTTCAACCATCTCGGCTTCTTCTGGCTCAGCACCTGTGACAGGCGTTTCGGAAACAATTTCTTTCAACTCTTCTACCGGTTCGGAGGGGAGCTCTTTCTCTTTCTTGTCATCCGTCAGCTCACTCTGCATTTCTGTCTCTTTTGCAGGAGAGGCACCTTCTTCTGCCGGAGGGGTGCTCTCAGCTGTAGGTGTGACGACTGTCGGAGGTTCAACAGCTTCCGGGGGAGTGACAGCTTCTTTCACCTCTTTCTCTTCGGTGACAAGCTGTTCAGTTGATTCAGCTACCGGGGCAGCAGATCTCTTCTCTTCAGTTGACAGTTGTTCTGTTTCCTCCGTTGACTCTACCGCTGACTCATCAATGGCAGTCTGCGACTCTTCATGTTTCGGCTCGCTCTTTCTCTTTCCGACGTTGTCGAGGTCGATGCTGCCCACCACGTTGAAATGTGGCTTCATCTCATTTGGAATCTCAGTTTCAATCACCTCTTTCTCTGTCTTCTTCCTGGGAGCCTCTTCTTCCGGCAGCTCATAACCCTCAATGGCTACGGTCTCCCGCTTCTCGTCGCGGCGGTGCATCTTCTCGCGGGTCTCGGTCGCCTCCCGGCGAATATTCTTATCT